>QMOC01000401.1 GCA_003648085.1 Chloroflexota bacterium | reverse complement strand
GACTGCACCCCGTGGGGGTCCTTGACGTAGGCAAAGGTGAAGGCACCGGCCCCGGCCGTTTCGATGGTCACCGAGCCATAGTTCAGCAACTTGCCCAGAAAGCCGGGGATTTCCAGGCTGATGTTCTGGATCATGCCCAGGCTGGCCTCACGGCGCTCCTCGCGCAGGTAGAAGGGCAGCCGCTCGACATCAATGATGCGCGTGGCCGTCACCTGATAGATGTCGTTCTGCCAATCGTCGAATTTCCATAACCACCAGGGGAACAGGAAGACCACCGCCACGCCGTAGCCGATCAGGATCGGTACCGAGTCGGCACCTCTTTTACTATAGAGCAACTCACCGGCGATGAGCGTGGCGACAAGGATGAGCACTGTGGGAAGCCAAATGGGCTTGATCAAAGCGACCCAGTGTTTGCGCCAGGTGATAGTGTCCCCCTGTTCGTGGCGCAACGGGGGCAGGAAATAGCGCAAGATACGCAGGGGCACGAGGAGCCACGCTGGTACGGTCAGTTTGAAGCGCCGCTTTGCGGGGGCCCCCTCAGGTGCAGCAGCCTGCTCCTCAGGGGCCCGGATGCCGAACTGACGGCGTAGTGCGTCGCGGATGGCGGCCCGCTCCTCGGCCCGCGCCCCGGCCAGCACGCGCCGGATTTGTTCAAAGATGGCATCGCGCGTCTCCCCCGGATTCGGAACCTCGCGAAAGACCACGTGCCCCCGCTCTCCTGCGGTCTCGATAATCAGATCGCCGAAACCGAACAGTTGAGCCCACAGCCCCTCCTGTGACTGTTGGATGTCCTGGACGGTGCGCAAAGGGGCCTCGGTGCGGGATTCGCGCACAAAGGGAATACGTTCCTCATGCACGACGCGCTTGTTCGTCACAACATAGTCATCGTTGTAATGATCCACGATCAAATACAGCGCGAACACCAGTGGGATGAGGGCCAGGAGTGCCCCTGCTATCAGGGATGTAGTCGTCCTGGATTGCCAATACCAGTAGCCACAGCCGACCAGGTCTACCAGAAGTACAAAGGCAGGAAAGGCGAGATGGCGGATCAACACCGCTTTGTGTTTGTGCAGACGGACGATGACGACCTCGTCCGGATCCTGCCACTTGAAACGTTTGGCGCGCCTCTTTTCCGCCACGTCGGGCCGCATCTGCAATGTCTGGAGTACCGAGGGGCGCTCCTCAAGCAATTGATCGAACTCCTCTTTATTCAGATACAGCAGGGTGGCGTCTTGAACGACTTCGACGGTGGCGTCACGTGGCTCGCCCAGCAGGAGCGATGTCTCGCCGAAATAAGCGCCGGGCCCCAAGCGGGCGACCTCTCGCTCGATGCCCTGTGGGTCAATGTGCAAAACCCGTAGTTCACCGCTTTCGACGAAGTAGGCCGTGAGGCCGAGTTGGCCTTGTTGACAGATCACGCTACCAGCCGGGTATCGCTCCCGTTTGACCAGTTTGGCGACCGCCTTGAGATCATGCCGGCTGAGTTGGGCAAATAGCGAGATTCGCCTGAGTTGCTTCGCCAGATCGTCGGGCATCTCGATTCTCCCCTGGCGTAATTGTAGCACATTCTGGCAGGAGAGGGAAGGGGCGGTGGGAGAGGCTATGGGGAGGCGACGGCCCAGGTGCCGAGGGGGACAGTGGGGCCAAGCCGCTCGTCGAGCGGAGGGAGCGGAGCCTGGGTGAAGTGATCGTAGATAACGAGGGAGCCGACGGCAGGGACGGGCGGAGCGTTGCCGGGGACGGTCAGGCGGTGCGGGTCGAAGATGGCCGAACCGCGGATCCACTTGAGGGTGGGGATGGCTCCCAGGGCCGGGACGGTGTCGTGGGCCTCGCGCCAGGCCCAGGTGCCGTCGGGGTTGAGACCGGTGAGAGCCGTGGAGACAATGTAGTCCCGCTCCGGTGGACGCGCACCGAGGAAGTGGAGCCCCAGTGTGACCTCGGTCCCCGGCTCCAGCGCCCCAACCGGCCAGTCGCAGCCGACCAGGACGAGGGCATCACCGAAGGGGACATAGCGCTCGTGAGGAGCAGGTGAAGGCAGCGGGGCAGGCCCATCGAAGAGCAGACCCCAACGGCGGGGATAATCGCCATCGAGCAGCACGATCCGGGCAGGCGCGGCGGGGAGGTCGAGGGCCATGGTGGCGTACTGACCGCGCTCCAATACTGGGACGCGGCCTTGGCCGAGCACTGCGCCGCTTTCGTCCAGTAGTTGTACGACAGCCCCTGCGCCCGGCCCCGCCCAGTGGAGATAGACCCGTACCTGGCCGGGCACGCCGGTGTCGTAGCCAGTGCCGATGAGCGTGGGGCCACCGGCGAAGTGGACGAGGGTGGGGTGGCGAGTGACGGGCCGCAGGGTGGATGGCCGGAGGTGCACGGTGGTCAACGGTACGACGTCGGTCCCGTCGGTGGTGGTGAGGCGAGGCGCGCCTGGCTCGGTGGGCAGGTAGGCGCCCACGACGAGGGTGTAATCGTCCGGCGGGGCGTGGAGCAGCGGGTAGACGACGAAGCGCTCGACGACGACCTCTCCGTCAACTAACCTGCCGGCCGGGTGAGAGCAATCCTGTGTGGCGCTCCACAGCCGCCCGTCGGGGCCGAGGAGTTGGGCGAAGAGAGCGAGGTCGGACGTGGGGGTGACAACAGGCGACCAGGCCAGGGTCAATTCGAGCAGGCGAGAGGGCTCCGTCTCGTCCGTCTCCAGCCGGTAGCCGAGCAACGCGACCCTCTCGCCCAGGGTGACGTCGAGGGAGGTCAGGCCGGGAGGAGGGGCGAAGCGGGGTGCGGTGCGGACGAGAAAAGCCTCCCCTAGCGGCTCGAAGCGGTAGGACAGGTCGCTGTACTCGCGCTCAAAGTAGCGCACGACGACGACCGGTCGTCGGGGGGCGTACTCCTCGATGGCGGCCACCCAGGTCTGCGCCAGCGGCTCACCACGGGGGGCGATGTATTTGACGGTGACGTCGGGACGCAGCCCCTCGACCCGTTGCAGGTACCACATCGGCGTGGCCCAGTGCCAGTTGGAGAGGATGACGGCGTCGGCGGGGGCATCGCGCAGGAGTATCTCGGCGTAGGCGCGGGCGTCGCGGCTCTGGGAAAGAGCGCGGTAACTGGGGAGGTGGACGGTAAGATTGACGAGGCCAGCGGCTATGAAAATGACAAATGGCAAATGACAAATGACAAATTGCAGATTGCAGATTTGGGCTTTGGGATTTGAGATTTGGGATTTGAGATTTGGGATTTGCCCGAAGGGAACGGCTACCAGGAGGACGAGGGAGACATAGGCCGGCATCTCGTACTCGACGGTCTGGGGGGCGCGATAGGTGAGGGTGACGGCGGTGTGGACGAGGAAACTGCCGACCAGGAGAAGCGCCAGTCTGCGATCGCGCCAGAGGAGG
>QMOC01000400.1 GCA_003648085.1 Chloroflexota bacterium | reverse complement strand
CGGATGGTGTGGCTAAAATCGGTGGGACGTCCGGCTTCAGCCGGAAATCCCCGCTGAAGCGGGGCCTCCGGCCTTTTCTCCCCACGAATTTTAGCCAGCGGGTGGAAGTTGGTTGGGCGCTCTCCCCTCTCTAGCGGTTCCTCAACACAACATAATGGGCGAAAGCCTCCAGAACCGAGCGTATGTGAGGGATCGCCTGCGCCAAGCGTATGGCCTTTTCCCGCAGCGAGTTAGCCACTTCCTCGGCGTAGGCCAGCGAATTATGCGCCCGCAGCAGGTTGATGATCTCCTCGTACTCCACATCGTGGCCGTTGACGAACCGGAGGATCAGATCCCGCCCCCGGCCATCGCTGTGTTGGAAGGCGTGCACCAACGGAAAGGATACCCTTCGGTCTATGGAACTTCCGTCGGTAGAGGCATTTACAAAATCCAGCATATCATCCCTGATCTGAAAGGCCCGCCCCACGCATTCCCCATACTCGGTCAGCGTCTTCAGCAGAGCCTCATCCCCTCCGGCCAACACCGCTCCCGTCACCAGTGCCCCGGCGATGACCGAGGCCGTCTTGTCGGCGCTTAACCTTTCATACGTCTCCTGAGTGAACATCCCCTCCGACCAGGCCCCCACATCCAGAAACTGGCCGGAGCAGGCCCGCACCCCGGTTTGAGTGCCCACGATAGTGGCCTCTACGGCTCTGCCGGCGGAGCAGGTCGTGCGGGTCTCGGTGATCAGCCTGAAGCCCTTGGCGAAGAGATAGTCGCCGCACACTATGGCCCGCGCTGTGCCCAACGCTTTGTGCAAAGCGAGCAATCCCCGTCGCGCATCGGCGTTGTCCATAATATCATCATGCACCAGCGATGCGGCGTGGGCCAACTCGACTCCGGCCGCAGCCGCCAGCACCTGTGCCGGGTCCCCACCGGCCGCCTGGCAGCCGAGGAAGACCAGGAGAGCCCGCAGCATCTTACCCCGTTCCAGTAACCTCAAGATGTGGGGAGAAGGGGCGTCCTGGCTCACCTGGGCCAGCATGTAAGCCCGACATCGGTCGAGCAAGGGCCGGTAAGTGTGAATCGTGAGCAGAGAACGGGCCATGAGATACTTCTCATCATCGCGCAGTATCTCCTTGAGCGCCAACCCATCGCCGGGTTTCTCATATGCCACCGCAGAGCCGATAAATGCCCTGCTGATACCGGACTCATCCGGGGAGCACTCCAACAAGGCGTCCGCGACTTCAGGATAAGCGAGTTGATCCACCAACTCGTTAGCCTCTTCAAAATACTCGGCATACCTCTCCCGCAGGAGTTCCTCATAGTGACTCAGCCGTTCGGAGGCAAGGTTCCCGGAGGCAAGGGCCTCACCGGCAGCATTGGCGGCCAGTTGCCCACTCTCCAGCGCCAGGGCGATACCCTCACCGGTCAGGGGATTCACCAATCCGGCGGCTTCACCCACGATCAGGGCACCATCGGTGTGCAGAGGGGAAAGGGGAAAGTCAACGAGCAGTGGGGAGCCTCGCGGGCGACCGATAAGTCGCCCACCGACTAGGCGGTCGTGCCCCAGCAGGCGCTCGAAGGCCGTTCGGAGCCGTCGGCTCCCCTCCCCCGCCGTCATTCCGGTTATTTTAATCCCCACCCCAACGTTGGCCGTCCTCTCATCAACAGGAAACACCCAGCCATAGCCCGGCAACAACTCCCGATCCAGGTAAACCTCAAGATGGTCGTCAAGCCCCTCCAGCCCGGTTAAGTAGGCCATCATGGCCAGAGCAGTGGAGCGGTGCTCCCCGAAAATCCCCCAGGTCCGCATCAACGCTCGATGGGCGCCGGTGGCGATGATGGTCAACGGTGCCTCGACGGTCAGCAAACGCCCATTATAGTGCCCTTGCACACCGGCCAACCGCCCTCGGCGATAGTGAGGGGCCAGGGCGGTGAATCCCGGGAGGAAGCGAGCCCCGGCCGAAACCGCCCTTCGGCGTAGGGCATCGTCCAGCAGGTACCGCGGGATGACCACACCGTGCCGGTAACGTTTCCCTGCCCGAGAGGACAGGGCGACGGTATGCTCCCCTCCGTCATAAGTGAAAATTCTTACCCCGGTGAAAATCCGCCCCCGCTCCAGCACATAATCGGCCAGCCCCATTGATTCCAACAGCCCAAGGGCGCGCGGGGTGAGGCCGCCGCCGCACGGCTTATCGCGCGGGAAATGGTCTCTATCCACCAGCCACACCTCGGCACCGATCTGAGCCAGTCGGTACGCTGCCGCCGAACCGGCCGGCCCGGCCCCGACAACCACCGCATCGCACCGGAGCGATTCCCGAACGTCCATGAAGATCCCTCCCCTCAAGTGTTAAAGTGAAAACGAGTATATCACGGCAGATAGAGCCTGTCAACGGAGTGGTTGTCCGTCCGAGTAGTTTATGGTAAAATAACTCAATCTCCGTAGGGAATGGGCAAATGTACCCCATCATTCACTTAGGGCCACTCGATATAGGCACCCACGGCGTGGTAGATTTGATCGGGGGGGTGGTGGTATTTATCATAGCCATATATCGGGTGCGCCGGGGCCGGTGGCCCGTTTCCACTCACGATGTCCTCAACATCGCTCCCTATATGTTTCTGGGAGCGATGCTCGGAGCCTGGCTGGTATCCCTCCTGCCGCGCGTGGTAGCGTATGCAATGGGGGCATCCTTTCCCCCTATGTGGTGGCTGAAAGGCCGGGATTGGGCGGGGATGATGGTGGGGGGATCTCTGGTGGGATACGTCTACTGTCGCCGTCGCAACCTGGCACTGAGTCGATGCTTTGACCTCGTCGCCCCACTGGTGCCGCTGTATATCGCGATATATCGGGTGGGCTGCCTGCTGACCGGTTGTTGCTACGGCAAAGAGACGACCTCCTGGCCCTCCCTCTTTCTCCCCGACATCCACGGTGTATGGGCCTACCGTTACCCTACGCGCATCGCCGACATCATCGCCAATCTCATTATCCTGGCCCTCCTTCTGGCCTTTGAGCGATACAGGGCCCATAGGGAAGAGGAGGATTGGCCCTTCAGCGGTTTCCTCTTTCTGCTTTACCTAGGACTGTACTCCGTGCAACGTTTCTATTTTGAATTCTGGCGGGCGGAGACCTACAAATTGGTCGGGCCTTTCACTTGGGCCCATTTATACTGTGCGATAGGGATCGGCCTGGCCACCTGGGGCATCCTGCACGGGTGGATGCGGGGGAGAAATAAAAAAAGGGGGACTAAATGTCTAGAACGGTCAAATATTTGATAGTGGCTTTGCAGATTCTGCTTCTGTGCCTGGGTGCCGTGATCGCCATCTCCAACACCATCGGCTGTGGTTCTAGTAGAGGGTCTGATTACGAGTACGGCAGCCGCAGCATACGCAGCCCCCAAAACCCGGCCGTACTCCAACGAT
>QMOC01000399.1 GCA_003648085.1 Chloroflexota bacterium | reverse complement strand
TTGGTAGATTGGTAAGTTGGTCATCGTTACCAATTTACCAGTTTCCCAACCTACCAACTACAGTATACCGACCTGGCTGTGGTCGCCCAGGGTCAGTTTGTAGGCCTTCGGCTTGATGGGGGAGCGGGTCAGGTTGACGTGCCGACCGATGAGGCTATCCTGGATGCGGGCCGGGATGTCACGGATCAGGCTGTGCTCCAACACAATAGCCCGCTCAATCTCGCTATCCTCAATCACGACGTCGTGGTAGATCGAGGTGAAGGGGCCGACGTAGGAGTTGACAATACGGGTGCGCTCGCCGATGATGGTCGGACCCCGGATGACGCTGTTGATGATCTCTGCCCCCTTCTGAATGGTGACCCGGCTGTCCACTTCGGAGTCCCGATCCACATAGCCCTCGATCTTCGGCGTCAGTTCCTCTAACACCAGGCTGTTGGCCTCCAACATAGCGGTAGGGGCACCGGTGTCAATCCACCAGCCCCGGTGGATGTAGGGGTAGACCTGATAATCGTGCTCCACCAGCCATTGGATGGCGTCGGTGATCTCCAGTTCGCCCCGCCAGGAGGGGGTGATGTTGTCCACCGCCTCGTGGACGTGGTGGTCGAACATGTAGATGCCGACCAGCGCCAGGTCGGAGGGGGGCTGCTTGGGCTTTTCGACCAGCCGCACGATGCGCCCATCCTCGTCCAGTTCGGCCACGCCGTACTGCTCCGGATGCGCTACCCGTGTGAGCACAATCTGGCTGTTCCAGTCGCTGGCGGCGAACTGTTCGACGAGGCCCGAGATGCCCCCCTGGATGACGTTGTCGCCGAGGAACATCACGAAGCGCTCATCTTCCAGGAAGTCCTGGCTCACTTTGACGGCGTGGGCCAGTCCCAGCGGCTGCTCCTGGTGGATGTAGGTGACCTGGATGCCCCAACGGTTCCCTTTACCGACGGCTGCCTTGATCTCCCTGGCGGTGTCGCCCACGACGATGCCGATGTCGGTGATGCCGGCGTCACGGATGGCCTCGATGACGCGGAAGAGGATGGGCTTATTGGCGACGGGGATGAGTTGCTTGGCGCTGGTAAAGGTAAGCGGGTAGAGACGTGTACCTTTGCCGCCACTGAGGATCAGACCTTTCATTTGGCTAATAACCTCCCAGCGTTACGTCGCGTGGGGCATTGTTCAACACGGCTCCTACGATACGGACGTGCACTCTCTCCAGTAATTCCCTGGCCCGCTGGGCGTGCTCCCGCCGGGTGCGCCCGGCGCAAACGATCAGCAATACGCCATCTACCTTGGTGCCCAGCACAGCGGCATCGGTCACGGCGATGATGGGCGGTGCGTCGAAGAGCACGATGTCGGCACGGGACTTGAGCGCGGCGATGACTTCCTCCATCCTGCGCGAGCCGAGGATGTCGGCCGGGTTGGGAGGTATCGGGCCGCTGGGCACCAGCCACAGGTTGTCCACGCCAACGTCTAGCAGCGGCGGGTCGTCCATTGCCGCCTCCCCGACGATCATCGTAGTCAGTCCCCGGTCATTTGCGACGCCGAAGATTTCGTGCAGGCCGGGGCGACGCAGGTCGGCATCCACCAGGATAGTGCGTCGTTCCCCCTGCGCCATCGTGACCGCCAGGTTGGCCAGGACGGTGGACTTGCCCTCGCCCGGGGCAGCCGAGGTGACGATCAAGGTCTCGATGGGTTTGTCGAGCGCGGCAAAGGTCAGATTGGTGCGCAGTGTGCGGTAGGCCTCGGCGGCCGGGCTGCGGGGGTCGGTCAAAGTGATTAGATCAGGTTGTTCGGCCATCAGTTACCTCTTGGTTGGTTAGTTGGTTGGTTGGTCAGTCGGTGGATGGAATGGCGGCCATTACGACCAAGTTCAATTGGCGCTCCAAGTCTTGAGGGGTGCGGACGATGCCCGCCTCAAGCCACTCCAGGAAGAGGATGACCACGCCGGCGATCACCAGCCCGAAGATGCCCCCTGCGGCGGTGACGATCTTGGTCTTGGGCCACGACTGGATGTAGCGGGGCTCGTCGCGCAGATAGGCGTAGACGCGATCTTCCTTACGTTGTTTGGCGTTCTGTTCCTCGCGCCAGTTTATCAGCAGATCGGCCCAGGCTTTGGCGATGCGGTTGGCTTGCTCGCCGTCGTAATCTTCGATTTGGATTTTGATCACCATGCGGTCATCCTCGGCAGCGAAGTGGGCCCTGCTGCGCAGTTGATCTGGAGTCATCGGCAGTTCCAGGCGATCAATTACCTCCTGCGCCCAGCCGTTCGAATCGGCCACGGTCATATAGGTGCGCAGGAGCATTTTGGCCGATTGGGCCAGGCCCCAGTCCGGTCGTGCCGGCTCAATGACGACCTCAGCAATCGCTTCGTAGCGGGGATGCTGAAGTTTGCTGAAGGCAAAGGCACTGCCAGCCGTCAGCAGGACGGCGACGACGATGATCCACCAACGTTTGCGCAGGATGCGAGTGTAGTCTGCAAGTTCCATCGTTTAGCACCTCCTTAGGGGAGCGGGCGGTATTGTACCACATCAGAGGATAATTAACAATGAAACAATTAACAATGAACAACCCAATGACCAGTTTCACCACTCGTACCGCAAACTCGAACGTCCGCTTCTATATATCGAACTTCTGCCCACCTTTCACTGCTCGTCCTCCATTTGTTCATTTGTTCATTGTTCATTTGTTCATTGTTCATTGCTTATTGCTCACTTGCGCGGTATCTCCGCCAATATATCCAACCCCAATTCCTCCAACTCCGCTGCCTCGCGGACGGTGGGGTCCAGGTAGTGCCACAGGAGCGCCAGCGCGACGCCAACTGCCAGTGCCAGTCCGATTTTGATCGCCGGTCCCATCAACTGGGTGCGCAGCCCAGGTGGGAGGGGTACGGGCGTAGGTATGTCCAGTGGACGAACGGCCGGCTCGACGCCTTCCAATTGCGGGAAGTAGGCCGCGCCGTTTCCGGTCAGTTCGGCGGTGATAGCATCGGCCACGGCCACAATCTGCGTCTCATCGGGCCAGGTGAGGTAGACGACGAGGATGGACTGGGCGTTGTCGGTGACGATGGCGCCCTGGATGGCGGCGGGGGCAACTTCGAGGCCCGCTTCGGCCAAACGCGAGGCGACCGCCTGGGCAAAGACGCCGGTCTCGGCCACATCGGCCAGGCCGTTGGCGACGTACTCGGAGGTGAGCCACGGGTAGTAGCGGTCGTAGTCCTCGCTCAAGCCCGCTGGCTTCGTTCCCGCCGCGAAGCGCATCACCACCTGGTAGACCGGCCCAGGTGAGGTGTAGGTGGCGGCGACGTAGAGGGCCACGACGAGTACCGGCGCGACGACGAGCCACCAGCGGCGGAGCAGCACTTTCCAGTAAAGTCGTAGTTCCATAGGTTACGCTCCTGTAATTTGGACAAGGAGACAAGGAGAA
>QMOC01000398.1 GCA_003648085.1 Chloroflexota bacterium | reverse complement strand
GGGCTTTGGGATTTAGGATTTGAATCAGAGCCACCAGCGGCTGCCACACCAGCCCCGTCTGCTTCGTCGCAAAGGCCAGCCCCGCGAGGAGCCCTGCCCACCCCGGCCGACTACGGGCTGCCGCCACGCAGGCTGCCAGCCCCAGCGCCACCATCAGCGGGTCGGGGAAAGCGGTAGCGGAGAAGAGGATGGCGAAGGGTGAGAGAGCCACGCCTACAGCCGCTGCCACTGCTGTCCACCGCTCATGATAAAGCGCACAGGCCAGCGTGGCGACGAGTGGGATCATCAGCAGTCCCGCTGCCAGCCCGGACAGCCGTACGGTAAACTCGCAGTTGCCAAAGAGCGCCTGGGCTCCGGCCACCAGATATGGCAGCAGCGGCGGTTTGTAGACCGGCACCGTCGCCAGCCACGGATCCTGCCCCCGCCCAATCAGGAGCCCCCAGTAGCCGTACAGCGCCTCGTCGGGGTGGAAGCGATTGTCCAGCATTGGGGGCAGCCGCAGCGCCCACGTCAGCAGCAGGAGCGGCATCAGCGCCCAGCGATCCCATCCCCAACCCTGGGTTCTCATCGCGTAAAGCGGCATCTGAGCAACGTCCACAACACGGTGAAGGCGTCACGCCAACCGATCTTCTTTCCCTCCTCAAACTCCCGCCCGGTGTAGGAGATAGGCACCTCATAGATGCGATAGCCGCATTTGAGGATCTGCGCCGTGATCTCGGGGTCGAAGCCCCAACCGGGCGCTTTCAAATCGAGTCGTTCCGCCACCTCTCGCGTGAAGACCTTGTAGCCGGTCTCCATATCGCTGAGGATGGTATCGTAGAGGACGTTAGTCACCAGCGTGAGGAAACGGTTACCGACCATGTGCCAGAAAAACATCGTCTTGGTCGGCCCACCGCGAAAGCGCGAGCCGTAGACCACCTGGGAGCGGCCCTCGACGATGGGCTGCAGGAGCGCCGGATAGTCGCGGGGGTCATACTCCAAATCGGCATCCTGGATCAGCATCACGTCGCCACTGGCGTGCTGGAGCCCGGTGCGCACTGCCGCGCCCTTACCCTGGTTGTGCTCGTGGAATACGATGACTATGTCCGGGGCGTTCTCCAGCGTGCGCAGATATTCCCGCGTGCCGTCCGTCGAGCCGTCGTCCACGATCACGATCTCCCGCTCGAACTCGACGACAGAGCCGTTTGCCGGCCCGTAGCCTACCGGCACCGCTAGCGGCACCACCCGCACACGCCGCAAAATCTCGGCGATGGTGCCAATCTCGTTGTAGACCGGTATGATGATCGAAAGTTTCACGTGACTTCCTCCGACCGATGTCCGCATTATAGCCGAGGGCTGCACAGGTGGCAAGCGGCTTATGACGAGATATGGGTAAAGTCAAGAAGGTCTTGATACTTTCCTGCGAACGAGCAAGGCTGGCTCTTCACCTAACATGCGCCGTCACCGGCGTGTTCTGCGTTTTTTCGCACCCTTTCGCTTTCGCGCCTTTTCGCGTCCTGAATGAGCCACCTACGCCGCTTTGCTGGGAATGGAATGTGTGGTATACATGGACAGTGGGGATATGCGCCGCCAGGCTCCCAATGTGGAACGTCGGCAGTGCCCTGCCCAGACGAGGCGCAGTCCCTCGAGCCGGTCCGTTATTCATTACCGGACACCTTTGCCGGCGGTGTATCCATAAGGTGAGAAAGCGGACGCCGAGGGAGTGGCGGCTTGGGCTGAGGAGCGAAGTGCATCCCCCGGTGACGTCCGTGCTCGAGAGGTATTCGGCAGCGATATTGCCAGACTGAGCCAACGACGACGGGGATGGATGTTCTCATCCGTTTATCCGCTGTTCATCCGCTGCACCAACTAACGAGGCGGTAGACAAATACATGAAGAGATTGACAGATGCACAAGTCACTATTGTTGGATTAGGCCTGATGGGTGGCTCGCTGGCCGGTGCGCTGCGTGGGCAATGCTGGGCCGTCGTTGGTGTGGCGCGGCGGGCAGAGACGATTGAGACGGCGCTGGCGCGTGGCCTGATTGACCGGGGCACGACCGACCTGGCGGACGGCGTGCGCGAAGCAGACGTAGTCGTCCTGGCGACGCCGGTGCGCGTCATTATGCGGCAGTTGCACGAGATCGCGCCCCTTCTGCCGGAAGGCTGTCTGCTGATGGACCTGGGCAGCACCAAGTCTCAGATCGTCGCGGAGATGGCGCGACTGCCCGATCACGTTCAGCCGTTGGGTGGGCACCCGATGTGCGGCAAGGAGGTGTCGGGAGTCGAAGCGGCGGACCCGGCGATTTACCGGGGGTGCACTTTTATTCTCACGCCGTTGCCGCGCACGTCGGAGGCAGCCCTGGCGCTAGGCCGCGAACTGGCCGAGGCCGTGGGCGCGAGCCCGCTGGTGCTCGAAGCAGAACGCCAGGACTTCCTGGTCGCCACCGTCAGCCACTTGCCTTACCTGCTGGCCTGTGCGCTCGTAGCCACGGCGGATGCCACAACCTCCGCCGACCCGGCGGCGTGGGAGATTGTGGCCGGTGGCTTCCGCGACACGTCGCGCGTCGCCGGCAGCGACGTGACGATGATGGTTGACATCCTGCTCACCAACCGGGCGGAGATACTGAAGGCGTTGGACGTCTACCAGGCACAACTGCGCAGCCTGACCCGTCTCGTGGAAGCCGGAGATGAGGAGGAGATGCGGGACGTGCTGAGCACCATCCGTGCAAAACGGAAGGAGATGTTCCCGTGAGCCAATTGACCGTCCGTCCAGGCGGACCGTTGCGTGGCCGCGTGCGCGTTCCCGGCGACAAGTCCATCTCCCATCGGGCGCTGTTGCTCGGTGCTCTGGCCGACGGGGTCAGCCACATCCGAGGTTTTCTCCCCTCCGGCGATTGCCTGGCGACCCTGGCCTGCGTGCGTGCGCTGGGCGTCGAGGTGACCCCCCAACCAACCAACCAACTAACCGACCTGATCGTCCACGGGCGCGGGCTACGAGGGCTGCGGGTGCCCGCCGTGCCGCTGAACTGCGCTCGCTCTGGCACAACGATGCGCCTCCTGGCGGGCATATTGGCGGGTCAGCCGTTCACCAGCACGCTCACCGGCACCCCGCAGTTGCTCCGCCGCCCGATGCGCCGCATCGCCGAACCGCTCCGCCGGATGGGCGCCGAGATCGAGACGACCGACGGCCACGCTCCGCTCATCATACGCGGGCGGCGGCTGCACGGCTGCGACCACACCCTGCCCGTCGCCAGCGCCCAGGTCAAGAGCGCGCTGCTCCTGGCCGGGCTGTACGCCGACGGCCCTACCACCATCCGCCAGCCGGGGCCAGCCCGTGATCACACCGAGCGTATGCTGGCTGCGATGGAAGCCAACATCGAGGAGTCCGGCCTGACCGTCACCCTGACTCCATCGGCATCTCTCGCTCCGCTCTCGCTCACCATCCCCGGC
>QMOC01000397.1 GCA_003648085.1 Chloroflexota bacterium | reverse complement strand
GCCGAGGTAGCTCAGCCTGGTAGAGCACCTGACTGAAAATCAGGGAGTCGCCAGTTCAAATCTGGCCCTCGGCACCATAGGGGCTGACCCGCCTGAAAAGGCGGGTCTTTTGTGTGTTCTCGGTTAATGAAAGTGTCCAAACAATGAGGGAACGGCCATTCCCTGGTTCCTCCCCAAGCACCTCGAAGCCCAAGCAGGCGTAGAAGCCACGTGCCGACAGATCGGCAGGGCACTTGAGGAACACCGTCAGTTTTCCCAGCGCCGACGCCTCGGCACACAGCGCGTTGACCAGCGCACGTCCTACCCCCTGCTGGCGGCACTGGGGAATCACGGCAATGTGATAGAGTGTGGTCTGCGCGTCGCGGCGGTGGTGATACTCGGCGAAACCGATAAGTCCCTGGTGATTCTCTGCAACCAGCACTTCCCCGCGCCCGATCGACTCTGCCAGTGCCGGGCGCAAGACAAAGCCCAACTCATGCCGGTGTGCATCGGCAATGGCCTTGATGGCATCCAGGTCGGCAGGGGTGGCTTTGCGGATGACCAGGGTCTCAGTCGCTCCAAAGGTCAAGACGTTCCTCCTCGACTGGGGCGACGCTGCTGCCACCATGACGGCTTCGACGCGGGCGGATGCTCAGGTGGTGCACTGTCTCGCGCTCGTCGTCCACCAGAATGGCCTCTCCCACTCGCTTCAGCCTCTTTATGAGCGCCTGAAGTTCGCTGCCCATATAATCCTGGCTGAGCCGGTTGAGGGCGCTGACGTCGTCGCGGGTAGTGAGTTTATGGCTCAGGACCACGTCACATTGAGACAGCACCTCACGGTCAATGGCCGACGGCCGCTGGCTGGCAACGATGAGCGAAAGACCAGGTTGGCGTCCCTCTTTGGCCCAGCGCACCAGTTGCTCTTTCGCCAGTGTCGTGCCACCGGCAGGCACGAACTGATGGGCCTCGTCAATCGCCAGCCAGATACGCGGCAGCGGCGACGCCAGCCCAAACTCCTCCCGCAACCGGGCATCGGCGCGGGCACGGAAAAGATTGCGTGCGATGACAGAGACAGTCAGATTGCGCCGGCCACGCGGCCCGCTCTCCAACCGGCTCAGGTCTACGATGTTGACGACCCCTGGCCGGAAGATGGCATCCATCGGCATATAACCATTTTCGGCAAAGATACGCCAGGTGCGGGCGGCTTCCAGGCGATTAAGCAGCGCCTCTTGTGTAGTCTCGTTGGCCCGTTCGTCTGTCCCAACAGCCCGAGCAATGTCGCGCACGGTGAAGTCACGACCCCGTTCAATCAGGGACTGGACAGCACGGAAGAGAACGATCCCCAGCGGCTGGTTAATATTGGCGCCGAAGAGTTCGCACCAGCCATCAGGAGACAGATCGGCCGCGTTTAACTGCAAGGGGACGACCTCGACCTGACGTTCTCGCAGTGCACGCAACACATCGGGATCGTAGAGTGCTTCAGGGTCACCTGGGACCAGCATCCGCACGGGATAGCCGCGTGGGTTCAAAGCCCAGCGGAAAAGGTCGTCGCGTTGCAGTTCGTTGGGCAGGCTCATCGTGTGGTAGACGCCGATGGGGTCTACAATGATGGGGATGATAGCATCGGCAGCCGCCGTCAGCAATTCTTCGACAAAGACCCCTAGGGTGTAAGATTTGCCGCTGCCCCGCTTGCCGCAGATGAGCACAGCGCGCGCACCGCCGGCCTCCAGATAGACCGGCCCGTTGTGAACTGCGTCCCGACCCAGTAACAACTTCATTCTGTTATCTCCCATCTGATGAACGGCACGATGCTCTCCTGGACTGACAGCCCACCGTGTACACCACTATCGTTGCGACGGATCGCCGCGCCCAGGTAGGGCCAATGATACACGTAGAACGTTCGTTCGCCAAACGTGAAACGTGTAGCGTGCTCTGTGCCGGCAGGCAGGTGAGTGCCATAGCGCGGATGTACCCGGTCGTTGGTCTCCAGCATCTCGAAGGTGTGTTCGGCTTTCCAGAGAATGCCGTGATCGGCAGTAAGGTAGAGGGCTGCCGGGCGTGGGCCTTCCCGCAACACGTCGAGCAACGCTAACGCGTCGGCGCGGATGGCCTGCACCGCCTGGCGCACTTCCCCAGGCGTGACCTCGCGCCGGGCGTGGGCCAGTCCGTCCAGCCCTTCACGCACGACTTGAACGTAGGTGCACTCCAGGTTAGCGCTTCGCAGCGCCGCTACTGCCTCCGAGAATCTGGCCACGCGGGTCAGCGGCACTCCCTCAAAGAGATACTCAGATACCGCGTTTGTCTCGCGCGACCAGTAGGAGAAGCCACGTGAGTGCAGTAGACCCACTTCGATCAGCCGCCGGGCCAGTCGAGGGGCACCGATGATGCCGGGAAAGCCAACCTCCGGCAGGATGCGCCGGCCTTCTCTCTCTTGATAGTAGGTAATGGATGGACCATCCACCAGGCAGGGTTGCACAGGCTCAGGCCAGTCGGCCACGTCGGCGTAGCCCAGTCCATCCACCAGCAGCAAGGCAACGGTGCGGTAACAACGTTGGGCAGCATCGGCCACGATGCGGTCGGCAACGGTGCGGTGGGTGAGCCAGCGGCGGCGGACGTAGTCGAGTCGCCCTGGCAATGCGCGATTGACAACATCAAGCGGTGGCGGTGTTGAGGCATCGGCCTGCAAGAAGCGGTCTGCCATGCGGGGCTGTACATCGGTGAGCCAGATGGGACGGACGGCGTGATGGGCCAGGTCATCCAGTTCCTCCGCCAGTGCAGCAGCGTCGGCCAATACTTCGGTCTCTGGTGGCAGACAGAGAGCCTGCAGGGGATGCAGCGGCCCCATGACAGGCGCCTGCATCAGCAGGCGGGCAAGTTCGGCGGGATCGGTCACAGCCTGCTACCCTTCGTCGTAGTGCACAGGACGCACCTGAATCTGCACGCGCTGTTTTTCCCACAGGCCACGTAACGCCGACCAGAGCGTTTCGTTGTCAGTCCTGCGGGCTTCCGCGCGCAGGCTGGTCAGGTCTGTGAAGCCGTCGGCGGGCGAGATCCTCTCCAACGCTTTCCAGACCTGCGTCTCCTCCGGGCTGAGGGCCTGTTTGCGGAGAACGGTGGTGATGGCGTCGAGGCCCTGGCGGGTGTTGTCCAGTTGTTCGTAGAGCACCTTGAGTTCGGCCAGCAATGTGCGAAAGGCGCCGCTATCTTCCCCGGCGGGGAAATCGCGGATGATGTCCAGATCGGCAGCACGCTCCAGTGCCTGCACCAGTGCATCTCCAACCTGGCTCAACTGCGTTTCGAGTTCGCGTCCCTGCCGCTCGATGTGCCTCCGCTCACGAGGCGGCAAATCGGCTAATCGGGGGGTATTGAGCAGGTTGCGCACGCCGGAGAGGTGAGTGGATTGCAGCCGCTGCATACGCTCTACCACATCGGCTAAGGCACCGGCAACGAGGCCATAGAGTTGCTG
>QMOC01000396.1 GCA_003648085.1 Chloroflexota bacterium | reverse complement strand
GAGGCTGAGATCGAACTGCTGGCGCGCACCGGCACGGGGGTCTGCCACTGCCCCAGTTCCAACATGCGGTTGGCCTCCGGCATCGCCCCGGTGCGGGCCTACCTGGACGCAGGGGTCAGGGTTGGGCTAGGGGTAGACGGCTCCGCCAGCAACGACTCCTCCCACCTGCTGGCAGAGGCACGCCAGGCGCTTCTCCTGCAGCGGGTCTCCGGCGATCCGGCGGGGCTGAGCGCGGAGGAGGCGCTGTGGCTGGCGACGGTGGGCGGCGCGCAGGTGCTGGGCCGCGATGACATCGGCGAACTTTCACCAGGTAAGGCTGCCGATTTCATCGGTTTTCGTCTGGACCGGCTGGACTATGCCGGGGCGCTCCACGACCCGCTGGCGGCGCTGGTCTTCTGCACTCCGCAGCGGGTGGACTTCTCCGTCATCAACGGTCAGGTCGTCGTCGAGGACGGTCACCTCCTGACGGTGGACCTGGGGCCGGTGATTAAGCAGCACAATCGGATCGCGCGGGAGTTGGCGACATGAGACAACCTTCCACCACCACCTTGCTCATCCAAAGCGGCACCCTCGTCACCCCCGAGGGTATCTTTCAGGCTGACCTGCTCGTCCAGGGAGAGCGCATCAAAGCCATCGGTCGCGGTCTGCCCGTAGCCCACGACACGCGCATGATTGACGCCGAGGGCTGCTACGTCCTCCCCGGCGTCATTGACGCCCATACTCACATTGCGCTCGATACCGGCATCTACCGCACTCCCGACGATTGGTTCGTCGGCACGCGGGCCGCCGCCTGCGGGGGCGTCACTACTGTGGTTGACTTTGCCACTCAGTTTCCCGGCCAGACGCTGCGGGAGGCGGTGGAGGCGCGGCTGGAGGAGGCGCGGGAGGCGGTGATTGACTACGCCCTCCACGTGATGGTCACCGACCTGCCCCCTGGCCGGGAGGGGGAACTGGCCGACCTGGTGGACATGGGCACGCCCAGCATCAAACTCTACACCACCTACCGGCCCAATTACTACGCCGACGATGCGACCATCCTGCGTCTGATGGAGGCCGCCGCCGACATAGGACTCCTGCCGCTGGTTCACTGCGAGAACGACGCGCTGGTGACGGCGCAGACCGAGGCATTGGTCGCCGCCGGGGAGATTGGTTGGCGGCATCACGGCCGCTCCCGCCCCGCCCTGGCCGAGCAGGAGGCCGTCCAGCGCGTCCTCTTCCTGGCCGAGGCCGCCGGATGCCCGGTCCACATTGTCCACTGCTCCACTGCGCGCTCCGTCGCGCTGGTGGTGGAGGCGCGGGATAATGGACGGATCGTCACCTGCGAGACCTGCCCCCAGTACCTGCTGCTGGATAGCGCCGCCTACGAGGGACCCGAGCCCTGGCGCTACATCCTCCAGCCGCCTCTGCGCGATCCCGATGAGCCTGACCGGCTGTGGGCGCTGGTGGAGGCGGGAGCGGTGGATATGATTACCACCGACCACTGCGACTACACACTGGCGCAGAAGACCGCTGCCGACGACTTCACCCGCACGCCTGGGGGCCTGCCGGGGCTGGAGACGCTGCTGCCGCTGATGTACACCTATGGCGTGGCCGAGGGACGCCTGTCACTCTCTCAACTGGTTGCCCTCCTCTCCGCCAACCCGGCCCGTGTGTGGGGGTTGTGGCCGCGCAAAGGCGCGCTCCTCCCCGGCTCCGACGCCGACATCGTTATCTACGACCCGGAGCCGGAGGGCGTGATCCGCGCCGAGGATCTCCACCACCTGGCCGGCTACACCCCCTACGAGGGGCTGCGAGTGCAGGGGCGGGTCAGGGCGACCATCTCACGGGGGCAGATCATCTACCGCGAGGGACGGTTCACCGGGCGCAGGGAGCGGGGGGAGTTTGTGGCGCGGCAACCCCTCCCCCGGCCTCCTATCTAGTTCTCGGTGCCAAACGGAATCGGAGGCCCGGCTTCAGCCGGGAAAACCACGGTCAATCAGGGCCTCCGTCGAGTTTTGCACTGGAAACTCTCTTGGGCGACTGGACAAAAACGCGATTTCGTGCTTTCATGAACCGTGGCGGCGTGCATTTAAAGTCATGACCCGAAGCGTACCTTCCACGTGGCCAAACGGTACTGCCGCTGGCCAGACAATCACCACGAAGTCACGCTCTGAGATCGCAGGAGTGAATGATGAAAAAGCAGTTCGTGCGCGACTTGCGGCCTGGGAAGCGTGCCCTGGGCTTCTTTCTGGTGCGCTACAAGCGATTGGAGCCCTTCCGTGATCGCACACGAGGCGAGTTCCTCACCCTCATTCTGGCCGACCGCACGGGGGAGATTCTGGCGCGGGTGTGGGAAGAGGCCCCCACTGTGGCCAAGACCTTCGAGCAGGGCCAAGTGGTCAAGGTACTGGGCGAGGTGGAGGAGTACCTGGGCCGCTGGCAGGTCATCGTCAAGAAGATCCGCCCCGCCGAACCCGACGAGTATGACCTCGCAGATTACCTGCCCGCCACCGAGCGTGACGTGGACGAAATGCTGGCGATTGTGCGGGCGACGATGGAGGAGATCGAGAATCCCTATCTGCGGGCGCTGGTGGCTTATTTCTTTGAGGATGAGGAGTTCGTGGCCCGCTTCTCTCGCGCCCCGGCAGCCCGCCGCATCCACCACGCCTACCTGGGCGGCCTGCTGGAGCACACCGTCGAGGTGGTGACGCTCTGCCGGGCGCTGCTGGAGGTCTACCCGCAGATCCACCACGACCTGCTGCTGACCGGGGCGTTACTCCATGATGTCGGCAAGGTAGCCGAGTTCGAGTACGAGACCGACATCACCTACTCCGACGAGGGGCGGCTGCTGGGCCACGTCGTCATGTCGGATCGGCTGGTGAGCGACGGTATCGCCACGATTCCCGAATTCCCCGCCGAGTTGGCGCTGCGGCTGCGGCATATGATCCTCAGCCACCACGGGCGGTACGAGTGGGGCTCGCCACGCCGCCCCAAGACGCTGGAGGCCGTGGCGCTGCACTATATCGAGAATCTGGATGCGCAGGTGAATCGCTTTTACCGCATCCTGTCCACCCGCCGCGAGCCGGAGAAGCCCTGGACCGAGTACGATACGCTCCTGCGCCGTTACCTCTACGCCGGACGGGAGGAGGAACTGTCCGTTGAGGAGGAAGGCCCCTCAGAGTGATCTGTAGCATAAGGCAAGACATATGAGGTCTTCCCTCCAAAACCCCGTTGGAGCCTTATACAATCCCTACTGATGAGCAGGATTGGCTACAGCCCACGGACATGGTCGTTGGCGTGATGCCCGGACGCCTCTACGAAGCGCAGGAGCGCCGGTTGAGCCCCAGCGATGTGCTGGTGTTGTACACCGACGGCGTGACGGAGGCATTCAACGCCAGCCGCGAGATGTTCGGCGTGGAGCGGCTCATCGAAGCGGTTCGTACTCACAGTGCCTTGTCCGCCCAAGG
>QMOC01000395.1 GCA_003648085.1 Chloroflexota bacterium | reverse complement strand
TTTGCGTGTTGCAAGACCACTCGATGCATCAGGTCTGAAAGTTCGTAGGCAACCACCCCTGGACTACCAAACCCCTTCCCAGGGTTGGCTTTGCTACCGGACACTTTTTCGGGTAGGGCGGTTCTGCTAACCGCCACCTTGTTTCGGGTAGGGCGGTTTTGCTAACCGCCACCTGGGTCGGATAAGCAAATCCGACCTACTTCTGGATCATGAACGAGGTAGGGTTGGCCCTGAGTGCACCCCATTGGGCAGACCTGCTACCAAGTCATATTGGAGTGCATCCCCAGGACCGTTGAATCCGCGCCGGTCGCTATTGGGTGGTCAACAGCTCCCGCACCTCCTTGAGTTTGCCAAGGTTGATTCTTGCACACTTCAAGACATAGTGTGTGCCGTCTCGAAGCACAAAGTGCGCTGTCGGCATGACGCCACTCTCGATCTCCACGGCCTGCACATCGCTGCGGGAATGCTGGACGAGTAACTCGTCGAGCGAATTCTTGAAGAAACCCCGCTTCACCGAGAAGAACCCCACTTTGGTGGGCCCGACAGCCACGTAGTGAATGCCTTCATGATCGCCGGGGACCGACGCTGGCTCGAGGGCAGCGCCCGTCAGGATTTCCCCGGCAGCCCGGCCCAGCAACCCATCGGCCATCGCGCTCTTGGTGAGCTCTGCGGCTTCTAGCATCACTCCGGCAATCACAGATTCACCCATGATCTCACCGGCTTTCTTATTCATACTTGTTCCTCCTTCTTCACGAGATATATCGAGGGGTAGAGTGCTGGTCTCATCCTCGTGGATTGCAATGCACCCGCCGATCACCTGTACGTAAGCCGCCCCTCGATCTGACTGTTGAGGCTCTGATGGGAGCGCAGGTGCTCCTCCAGCACGTCGCGCACGGAGGTGGTGACCACCTGTGATCCTGCCAGCGCCGTCAAGTCCGCGTTGGTGATGCCCAGGTTTGCGTCGGAATTCTTGAAGTGGTACCCCTGCACGGCGATCGTGTACTGCCCATCGTCCACCACCGGGGTGGAGTCGAGGCTCAGGGATTCGAGCGCGTGTTGGCCGTTACTGTAGACCGCCTGGACGGGGCGGTTCACCTGATAGCATTCGCCCTCACCGGTACGGTTTTCGGGCCGCATGATGTGGGCAAAGATGTGCTTGAGTTGCGCGCCGGTGACGGTGAACTTGAGCAGCGAGTCGTCGTAGGGGAAAACCTCGTACAGATTGCCCAACGTCACCAGGGGCCCCAGTCCCTCTCCGCGGATGGAGCCGCTGCCGACAAAGACCACATCAACCCCTGCCCGTTCCGCAAGGATGTCGGCGAACAGGTTGCCCAACGCCGTCTCTTCCTCGCGCCTGGGGTGGGTCAGTTTCCGCGCTAGACGGCAGATGATGGTGTTGTACTTGCGGTCCACGATCTCCTTGAACGAGTCAATGAACTTCTGCAACTCCCCGTCCGGTTCGGCCAGATCGTCGTCCACGGGGATCAGTTGCCACGTCCACTCGACGATGCTGTTGGTGTCGTCGTCCACCGTGATGTCGAAGCGTCCGATCTGGTCGGTGCCAGTGCCCGCCTGCGCGATGAGGACGCCGTTCACCACCGCCGGCTGCTCCAGGATGGTGTGCGAGTGCCCGCCGATGATCATATCCACGCCCCACTGTGGGTCGAGCATCGCCGCCAGTTCCTTGTCCGACTCGAACCCAATGTGCGTGAGCAGAATCGTCAGGTCAATGTCCTCGTCCTTGTAGGCGTTGCAGATCTTGCCCACCTCGGCGACAGCATCCTCCAACCCTATGAACGTGCCAACCTCATCCAACTTCAACTGGGCGAGGACGGCCTCGGTAATGATGCCGATGAACATAATGTCGAAGCCGTCCACGTTCAGGATCAGGTAGGGCCGCATCAGCCGCCTGTGATACTTCTTGATGTACAGGTTGGCGTTGACGATGGGGAAGTTGGCCATCTTCTCCAGGAAGAGCAAGTGCGCAAGCCCATAGTCCAGTTCGTGGTTGCCCAGTGTCACCACGTCGGGGGCCAGGTAGTTCATGATCTCCATCGTGGAGACGCCTTTGAACTCCGAATCGATCATCGAGCCCTGCACCATGTCGCCGGAGATAAGATACAGCACGTTTTTCTCCTCTGCCCGCACCTGGTTGAGATAGCCGGAAAGCAATGCCAGCCCGCCGATCAGGTCACCTTCCGCGCCCTGCACCTCGGCCAGGAAGTCGCCGTGCATGTCGTTGGAATGCAGGATCGTGAACTTCTTGAACCGTTGTGTGCTCATCTTATTGCTCCTTATTCTGGTAATTTGGCCCGCCGTCCCGCTCCGTTGCTTTCTAAATCCGTTGTTGTCCTGCGATCCGCGTTCTAACCCCGCAGCACCAGCGGCAGATAGACGTCGTACTCCCCTCCCGTCACTGCCCCGCCGCCCCAGAAGCCGCCGCCGAGGGTGTAGTCGCCGCCGGTCAGGAGTCCGGCGTCCGGCTGGCCGATGGTGCCACCGAGCGTGTAATCTCCGCCGCTGCTGAAGGTGGCCCCGCCGCCGTCTATTGTGCTCCAGGACAGGTCGTAGGGGCCGCCGGACTGGGCCAGGGCGACGGGTGTCAAGAGCAGGAATACCCCGACCGCCAGGAGCAGGCTCCACTGCTTGAACACGAACGGTCTCATTGTCCTCCTCCCTCAGCGGGGCATGACCAGCACCCAGACGAGACCATCGCCCTCTACCTTCGGTGCTTCCAGGGCCGTGCCGATGATGCGGCCGAAGGCCAGATTGCTCGCGTCGGCCGCCGTTGCCTTGCCCTGGGCGTTCACCGCCAACAGTGCGCCGGGGTACGGCTTTCCGGACAGGGCCTCGGCCTTGACCTGGGCCGGCCCTATGACCACCACCAGCAGATAGTCGCCGGGGGCGGCCGGCCCCTCGACGCTGCGGCTGTGGAGAGAAGTCACCTGCTCCGCCCGGTCATCCTTCTCGATCTCCTGGCGCTCTTCTTCCAACACAAAGCGCCGATAAACCACGCCAAAGACGGGGGCTGCCGGATCTGCGTTGGCTGCCTGAACCAGGGGGACGGGGGTGTCGCTCTCGCCAAAGGGGTTCCCCAGGCCACTGACGACTACCACCTCCCCCGCGTCCAGGTCGCGGCCACCGCCGTTCTGGGCGACGAGCATCAGCGGGCCGCCGCTGGCCAGAGTGGTGCCGGCATAGACCTTGTCCGGGGTGTAGAATCCCCACTCGTTGTTGGCCTGGGTGGTGTTGGCGTATACGCCGTCGTCGCCCGCCGAGGAGACGTGTACGCCGTCATCGCCCACCACATCCACGTACACGCCGTCGTCGTCTGCCAGGTACACGTACACGCCGTTATCGCCCACCGCGCCCACATGCAGACCGTCATCAACAGCCGAGGAGACGAAGAGGCCATCATAACCTGCCGAATCCACGTACACGCCGTCCTTGTCCGCC
>QMOC01000394.1 GCA_003648085.1 Chloroflexota bacterium | reverse complement strand
GAGACAGCTCCCCATCCGTCGCATCACATTCACCACCCCGCCGGAGGAGCGGGAGAGGCTGGTCGGGGAGGGAATCACTGAGGCCACTGAATGGATTGAAAGCACTGAAGGAACCTCAGTGGAATCAGTGACCTTCAGTGCTTTCAGTGCTTCAGTGTTCGGCCGCTGGCTGGACGGACGCCTCTCGGCCGAGCCGGAGCAATCCGACGTCGTCCACGACCTGCTGGCCCACCTGGCCGAGCAGATGATCGAGATGCACAAACAGAAGCAGGCCGAGGTGCGCTCCTTCCTCGATTGGCTCACTGGATACACCGGCCTGCCCGTTGACGACTGGGCGCTCAAGACCAACCTGCGGAGGTACTACGAGCACGACTGGGCCGAGATGAAGCGGGTGCTCAAGCGCAACCAGCGTAAACTGCCGCAGGTGAACCTGGACGTGGACGCCTACAGGAACGAGCCCGCCACCAAAATCCGCGCCGCGTGGGAGACCTCGATGGAGGCGCTGCGCCCGCTGCTGGCCCGCATCGCGGCCACCGACCGCCTCATTGACCTCATCGTCTATCGCTTGTATGGGTTGACGGAGGAGGAGGTGGCGGTGGTGGAGGGGGTTGGACCACGAAGAGCGCGAAGTGACGCGAATGACACGAAACGCACGGGGCACTTTCGCGCCTTTCGCGGACTTTCGTGCCTTTCGTGATTCAGAGCAGGAACCCCAGGAACAGTGCAAGTTCGCCGCTGGCATCCTGCAGGCGCTGCTCCTCTTTCGGAAGGGAGCGCTGACCGCCGGTGACATCGTCGCCTACATCGGCCTGCTAGGCTCGTTACGTTGAGATCAATATACCATCACGATTTGCATCAATGGGCAACCTGGGGTAAACTACGTCACCCTGCGCGGTTGTCAGTCGCCACGTATGGGCAGCAGCCCTCGCTCCCTTCAAACAAATATATCACACAAGGAGGTAAAAATGAATTTCGCTACAATGGTCAATCGCATGGTACGCGCAGCGATGCTCGACGTCAATCTCTATGAAGAGGTGGAGGCGGACACCAGTCTGAACCAAGAGGCTCTGATGGTCGTGATTCTGGTGTCCATCATCGGTAGTATTGGTAGTTTCCTGAGCGGTGTGCTCGCCCGGGACATCGGATCGGCCTTGTTGGCTCTGGTCATCACCGTTATTATGGGGGTGGTCAACTATTACATTTGGGCCTACGTCACCTACTTTGTGGGTACCAGGCTCTTCCACGGCACAGCCGACGCAGGTGAATTGTTGCGTGTCTTGGGATATGCCAGCGGCCCACGTGCATTGGCAGTCCTGAGTTTCATTCCGTGTGTAGGGCCGGCGATCGCTCTGATCAGTGCCATCTGGGCACTGGTCGCTGGTGTGGTTGCGGTGCGCCAGGCGTTGGACTTCGACACGACCAAGGCCGTTCTCACCGTCATCGTTGGGTGGGTGATCGTCTTCGTTATCAGCGTAGTCGTGGATCTTGTGGTGGGCGTCGGCGCAGCCGGTTTGGGTGCGCTGGGCTCGTTGTTGGGCGGGCGCTAGCGGCCTGCCGACATTATCTACAACGCGGTCTGCCTCATAGGTCCGCTGCAGGCTATACCCCCGTCGCAGTTCCGATCAGCGCAGGGAGGGCCAGGTTTTGGGTTGGGCACGAGGGTGAACCGGCCGGTAGTAGCGCCGGGGGTATAGCCTTGGAGTCCCTAATTGTGAAAGAACAGCCCACTTTTGAAGAATTGGTCAAACGTCTGAACGATTTGCTGGCTCCCTGCCTGGCGCAAGATTGGCCTAACCTGCCGGCGGATCGTGCCGAAGGGGTCTACGTGTACGGCCACGATGGACGCCGCTACCTCGATTTCCTGGCCGGCTTCGGTGCCTGCAACGTGGGGCACAACCACCCGCGCGTCGTGGCGGCGGCCCGTGAGCAGATGGAGCGGGTGGTCCACGCGCCCGTCGGGGTGATCGCCCACGAGCCGTTGCTGCGGCTGGCCTGGGAGTTGGGACAGATCACACCCGGCGGCGCCGATATGTTTTTCTTCGGCAACAGTGGGGCCGAAGCGGTTGAAGGGGCGCTCAAACTGGCCCGCTACGTGACGGGACGGCCCGGTATCATCGCCTTCCTGGGCGGGTTCCACGGGCGCACGATGGGAGCCACAGCGGTCACCACCTCCAAGGTGAAGTACCGCACCGGCCACGGCCCCTTCCTCCCCGACGTGTACTTCGCCCGTTTCCCCTACCCCTATCGCTCATCGGCCTCCGGCGCGGAAGCGTGCGCGCAGGAGGCACTGGAGGACATCGAGCGTCTTTTCGAGTACGCCATCGCGCCCGAGGACGTGGCTGCCTTCCTGGTGGAGCCGATCCAAGGCGAAGGGGGCTACGTGGTGCCGCCGCGCAGTTGGCTGGCCGCACTGCGCGAAATCTGCGACCAGCACGGTATTCTGCTCATCTTCGACGAGGTGCAGACCGGCTTTGGCCGCACCGGCGAGTGGTTCGCGGCTCAGGTGTTCGGCGTGGAGCCGGACATCGTCTGCCTGGCGAAGGCCATCGCCAACGGCTTCCCGCTGGGCGCGACGGCGGCGCGCCGGGAGGTTATGGGCAAATGGGGGGCGGCGTCGCACGGCACCACCTACGGCGGCAATCCCATCTCCTGCGCTGCCGCCCTGGCCACGCTGGACGTGATCCGCGAGGAGAACCTGCTGGAGAACGCCCGCGCACAGGGCGCCTACATGCTGGAGGCGTTGCGTGAGTTACAGGCCGAGTCGCCCATCGTGGGGGATGTGCGGGGTGTAGGAATGATGATTGCCGTGGAGTTCGTCAAGCCCGGCAGTGACAAGGAGCCCAACCCCGAGGCCGTCCGCCGCATCCTCGAACGGGCCCTCGCGGACGGCTTGCTCATGTACCCCTGCGGCCACTGGACCCAGACGATCCGCCTCATTCCCCCTCTGACCATCACTCGCGAGCAGGTGGACGAGGGGCTGGACATCTTCCGCCGGGCAGTGCTGGCCGAACCTTGACAGCGCTCTCTGAGCGTGCTACAATGTAGCCACAATATGTGGCTATTCCCCTCGGAGATGGAGCAGCGATGCCGGAGATCGGAGTACGCGAATTGAAGAACCGTGTCAGCGAGATCATCCGGGCGGTACGGGAGGCGCGGGTTGAATATGTCATCACCTACCGGGGACGGCCGGCGGCACGCATTGTTCCCATTACTGACGAAGAAAACGGCGAGCGTGCCTGGCAGGAACTCGAACGGCTGAGCGGGGAGGTCAGCGCTCGATGGCAGTCGGACAAGTCGGCTCTCGAACTTCTGGCCGAAACACGGCGGTGAGGCGGTGGTTGTCATTGATGCCAGCGTGTACGTGAGCCGTCTGCGACGGCAAGAAGTACATCACATCGCAAGCGTGCGCCTGCTTGAGACCGTGGCAGCCCGCGAGGTGACCGTGCTATGCCCGGAGATCTTATTG
>QMOC01000393.1 GCA_003648085.1 Chloroflexota bacterium | reverse complement strand
TATGGGCCTACGAAGCAGATTTTCACCAACCCCAGGGACAAACGCACCGAGGATTACATCACCGGGAGGTTCGGATGAATAAAAAGCGCGTTCTGTTTCTTTTCTGGAGAGGGAGATAGACGATGCCGAGGCAAACCTTTGAGCGGGAATTGCAGCATCTTCAGGACGAGGTGCTGACTCTGGGCAGCATGGTAGAGAAAGCGATTACCGGCTCTGTGGAGGCGTTGAAAAGGGGGGATCAAGAGGCGGCCAGGCAGATCGTGGCCGACGACCTGAGGATAAACCGCAAACGCTTTGACATCGAGGAGGAGTGCATCCAGTTGGTAGCCACCCAGCAGCCGATGGCCAGCGACCTGCGGGCTATCGTTGCCGCGTTGCACATCATCGTTGACCTGGAGCGCATGGCCGACCACGCCGAGGGCATCGCCAGAATCGCCATCATGATGGGGGGAGAGCTGCCCCTCAAGCCGTTGATTGACATCCCCCGCATGGCCGACAAGGCGGTAGAGATGCTTCGCCGCAGCCTGGTAGCTTTCATCAACCGGGATGTGGAGGAGGCCAGGCGCATCTGCGAGGAGGACGACCTGGTGGATGGCCTCTACGACCAGATTTATCGGGAACTTCTGACCTACATGCTCCAGGACCCTCGTAACATCACCAGGGCGACCTATCTTCTGTGGGTGGCGCACAACCTGGAGCGCATCGCCGACAGGGCCACCAACATCTGCGAGCGGGCGGTCTTCCTTGCCACCGGCAAGATGGAAGAACTGGACGTCTCAAAGTATTAGGATGCGTCAAGTCGCCCTCCGGCAGAGGCACATTTGCCCTCTGCTGTCTTCTGCCCTTTCTCTGTCAGCGTCCACACCCGGGTCGGAGTGCCGCCAGCGCAGATGCTCGCCAGAGGGCAGTCGGCGCATTGGCTGATACAACGGCCCTCCACAGACTTAAGATACCCTATCCGCGCCAGATCCTCCAACATCTGCTCCACCAGCCCCCGCTCACTTCCAGTTCCCGGGCCAGCTCCGCCCTGGTGTGCATACTTCCCTGGGCCACAAGCCGCAGCAGTTCCTTCAGCATCTCGCCCCCCATTTTGGGCTATGTCACGGTGATCCTCTCCCCCACTCTCACCTCCCGATAGGCCGGGCCGAAGGCCTCCCGGAAGGCGGCCAGCGTCCAATCGCAGCTATCGTGGGCTGAGAGCCCCACCAGTCGCAGCCCCTTCCCGTTGAGGTAGGCGAGGACCTCCTCCACGTCGCTTTTCCGGAGGGGCGACCAGGGCGGGCGACCGGTGCCAGCCAGGCGTTGCAGCGGGATGCCCAGCAGGGTCTCCCTCGAAGCGGTGACCGGGAGGTGCAGGCCGCCGATGAGCCCGTAGAGAGGCTCGTCGAAGAGCATCTCCGCCCGGTCGGTGATGCGGCGCACCCCCTGATGCCCACAGCCGACGACGAGCACGATGCCCTTCCCCGCCACGTTGACCGCCAGCGACTGCTCCTCCACCCAGCCCAGGAAGAATAGTGCCCGGCCGATGGGGCCGATGGTGGCCACTCCGGGGGCGATGCCCCGTGGTTCCTCCACCACCTCAACCGTGGCTGTGGGGTGGGTCATGGGCTCGGGGACGAAGGCGGTCATCCCACTCAGATCGAGCGGCTCGCCGGAGAGGGCGAAGGTGCGCCTCCGCTGGCAGCGCATCCCGCCCACGTGGTCGCAGTGCAGGTGGGAGATGACGATGTAGCCCAGGTCCTCCAGGTTCACCCCCAGCGCCTCCAAGTTGCGCAGCAGCGGGGAAGGGTGCTCCCCCCGCACGTTGTAGCCCACGTCGAAGAGAATGGTCGTGTCGTCGGCCTCGACCAGGTAAGAGACGCCCGGCTCGCCTGCCAGGTCCTCGCGGGCGGTGTACCAGTCAATCAGAGGTAGGATGGTGAGGCGTTTGACCGCGCCCACATCTTCGAGTTTGGGGTAGCGGGCGGCGGCCCACTCCCGGTCAGCGCGGCGGCGGCCCAGATAAAAACGGGCCACCAGCCCTCCGGCGGCCGCCGCTGCGAAGCCGCCCAATCCGAAAGCAATCGCCTGTTTGGCTTTCATCACATCGCCTCCTTTACCTTTTGGCCAGGCCGGACAGGTGCTCGAACGGCCCGCCGTGCCCAACGTAGACGACGCGGGGCGAAGAGGCCGCTGGCCGGATGAATACCCGATGCCACATAGCCTGTTGAAGCACTCATACAACTTTGCCTGCACCCTCTTGGCCGTCAGGTCAGATCTCGATTGACTCCATCACGTCCAGCACCCGCAGCGTCGCGTCCGGGGCCAGGCGAGTTAGTTCCCGCGCAAAGGCGTCTAGGTCGGCGGGGGACAGTTTGCCGTGTGCGCGGTAGTGGTGCGGGATGACCAGCGGCGCGCCCAGCGCGGCAGCATATTCCGCTGAACGCCGTTCCTGCCCCGCCTGCACACTGACCAGCGCCACGTCAGACTGAAAACGCAACCGGCAGGCGCGCACGTCCGCGCCACTGGAGAGATCGGTCTCATCCCAGGCAGACGCAAACGCGCACGCAGCCTCGCAGGTAGCACATTCATCAGGGACGGATAGATGTGTCTCAGCCTCAGCCTCGCCTTTAGCCTCAACCTCACCCTCAAAGACAAAGTGCAGCAACCGTGTCCTGCCCACCTCCAGGCCAAAACTGGTCAGCGGCAGGTAAAGGACATCGTCGGCCAATTGACGAAAGGCATTGAGAAAATCCAGCGTCTTGGGCACGCCGAACTCGGCAAACAAATCGTAGAGCGAAGTGCGCATCGGCGGCGAGCGAAAGGCGGAAAAGCAGAGCCCGTTGAGTTCGACCCGCTCGCCCCAGGCGATGGGGAAGAGACGGTGTCGTGTTTCGGGCAAAAGTTCCCGCAGAACGCGGCACAGGCGCGGGATCGCCACCACTTGAGCGGGCGAATCACCGCGCACCAGGTCGGGCACGTCGGCAAAGTGGTCCAGGTGGCCGTGCGAGATACAGATTACGTTGGGCGTGGCGGGCGGCTGTGGACACCACTCTAGAAACGGGTCGAACAGCACCCGCGTGCCGTCGCAGGTCACAACTTCAAAACAAGAACGTCCAAACCAGGTCAGTTGCATCGCGCCGTGTGACATTTCGGACACTCCCCCTCATCTTTAGTTTGATCCTACTCAGCCGGGCGCCATCTTCCCGCTGCCCGGCACCGAAATCGTATCGCCCCTTGGTCTCCTCTCTCATCCTCAACTTCATCCTCAGGCCTCATTGGCTCGTGGTCGCTGAGCACTTGCAAGACCTGCGGAGCCCCAATCTCGCCCAATCTCCATTCACATCCTACCCGTCAGCCAGCCGATCCTCGCCCCCTCCCTCCGGTCGAATTGGGGGACGTAGGGCTTGATGTCCAGGAGCGGCGTCCCATCCAGCACGTCCACCTCCGCGATGCGCAGGATGTTGCCCTCCCGTCCCAGCAGCCTCACCACCGAGAGGCCGATG
>QMOC01000392.1 GCA_003648085.1 Chloroflexota bacterium | reverse complement strand
CCCCTGAGGCGGTAAACGAATGTGCCTTTGCGCCGGCCGGCGTGCCGGTAGCAGTGATACCCCTCCCGTTGCATCTCCCGTCGCAGCGTCGCCTGCTGGCGGGCCACATTGTTGCATCCGGCATCCAGCGCCCTTCCTTGACAATGCCCAACCAGAGTGCTACAATCTCCTTGCCACCGGGCGGTGCAGATTCGACGTCGCAGTGACGATATTTTTGGTGGAGGTGAAACGATGAGCAGTAACAAATTCCAGGCCGGTGGTCTGATCCATAACGACCACTTGGCCATGATCAGTATAATGGACATACCGTCACGCCCTGGCGTGGGCGGTAAACTCTTTTCCGCACTGAGCAACCAGGGAATCAATGTGGAACTTATTGTGCATCTAGTTGATCTGGAGGAGAAGGATCACATTGTCCTGTGCGTGGACCGGGACGATCTGGATGAGGCATTGGCGGTAGTCGAGCGTGTACGCGAGGAAGTTGGAGGAGAGGCCGTTACCAGCGACCCCGAAGTAGCATCGGTGAGCATCTTCGGTCCTGATTTCCGCGAACAACGCGGTATCGCCAGTCGGATGTGCGAGACGCTAGGCTGTTGCAATATCAATATTCGTGCCATCAGTACCTCCCTCTCAACCCTCACTTGTGTGATTGATGCCCGGCGTCTGGACGAGGCCGTCCGGGCGCTGCGTGAGGCATTTACGTTGCCCTGAAAAGGGTCTCCAACCCATTTGAAACGCATCGCAATCAAACAGTCGTTACGGATGCCGCATGTTAGAGGGTGATCCTCAACAACCTCGGCTTGGCACCATTGTACGCATCATCGGCCCCGTGGTAGACGTCTCTTTCGCAGGTGATGAGTTGCCGGCCCTGTTGACTGCGTTGGTCGTTCGCAACGGCCAACACAATGTCACTATTGAGGTTCTAGAGCACCTCGACCGTTACACAGTGCGCGGCATTGCGATGGAATCAACGGCAGGGCTGCGCCGTAATATGACGGTTGAGGACACCGGCGCCCAGATACGGGTGCCGGTGGGGAGGGAGACGCTGGGGCGCGTGTTCAATGCACTGGGACAGCCCATAGACGATGGGCCGCCCCTGGATGATAAGGTGCAGATGAGAAGTATTCACCAAGCGGCGCCCCCCTTCGTCCAACAGGAGCCCTCGACGGAGATCTTCGTCACCGGGTTAAAGGTCATTGATCTGCTGGCCCCTTACGTACGCGGCGGCAAAGTCGGCCTGCTGGGTGGGGCTGGGGTGGGTAAGACGCTGCTGATTATGGAGATGATCCACCACACCTCGGCCGAGCACCGAGGTGTTTCGGTCTTCGCCGGTGTGGGCGAACGCACCCGCGAGGGAAACGAACTTTACTTGCAAATGAAACGCACGGGCGTGCTCAAAGACGCTGTGCTGGTCTTCGGAGAGATGAACGAACCGCCAGGGGCGCGTTTCCGGGCCGCGTTCACGGCCCTGACCATGGCCGAGTACTTCCGTGACATTGAACATCGGGATGTATTGTTCTTCGTTGACAACATCTTCCGCTACATCCAGGCCGGCGGCGAGGTGTCGGCCCTGCTGGGGCGACTGACCAGCGCCGTGGGCTACCAGCCCACGTTGGCCACCGAGGTGGGCATGCTAGAGGAGCGCATCGTCTCTACGTCCAAGGCTGCCATCACCTCCGTGCAGGCGATCTACGTGCCGGCCGACGACCTGACCGACCCTGCGCCCGCCTCGACCTTTGCGCACCTCGACGCCACGGTGGTGCTCTCGCGCCAACTGGCCAGCCAGGGCTTCTATCCGGCCGTTGACCCGCTAGAATCGAGTTCGCGCCTCCTCGACCCGCGCATCGTCGGCGAGGAGCACTATCGAGTGGCGACGCGCGTGCGTGAGATATTGGCACGCTACAAAGAACTGCGCGATGTGATCGCTATCCTGGGCATCGAGGAACTGGCCGAGGAGGACCGGCTGCTGGTGCGGCGCGCGCGCAAGATACAGCGTTTCCTCACTCAGCCTTTCTTCGTTGCCGAGGAGTTCACCGGACACCCAGGGGTCTTTGTCCCCCTCGAAGAGACGGTGCGCGGTTTCAGGATGATCATTGACGGCGAATTAGACGACATACCGGAACAGGCTTTTTACATGACCGGCGACATCAATGATGTGTTGCGTAAGCGGGAGCGCATGAATGGCTAAGATGATGCGGTTGGAGATCATCACTCCCGACGAGATTGTCTTGGATACCGAAGTGGAAGCGATTCGCGTGCAACTATCAGATGGCTGGTGGGGCATCCTGCCGGGGCACGCGCCCTTTCTGGCCCACATTGTCGCCGGCGTCATGCTTTATCGCCGGCGGGGAGATACCCACTACGTGGCCCTGTATCAAGGCACGATTGAGGTGCAACGACGCTCCGCAGAGCCAAACAGCGTGCTAGTATTGACCGCTGCTGCCGAGGAAGGCGAAAATTTGGCCGTGTTGGAGCACGCACTGGAACGACAACGCGCTCGGCTGAACCAGGTCGCTCGGGAAGCCCACATCGAGTTCACGCGGGCGCGAATGGCCCTGGAGCGGGCGCTGCGTGAGACGGCCGAACTGGTTCCATTGGGACCGACGGTAATCTGAGATCTTATGGACGACGAACAATCCGGGCCAACAACCAAGCATCCACAGGAGAGACCCGAAAATTTCTGGCACTTGGTCGCCCAGGCGACTCAGTTGGGTTGGAACCTGGTGGTACCCATCGTGGGCGGCGTGCTGCTGGGACGCTACCTGGATGATCTATTCGATAAGGAATTCACGTGGACTCTCTCGCTGCTATTGGTTGGCGTGGCTGTGGCGTTCAACAACCTGTACGCCATATACATCGAGCACAGCGACGCCGAGCCGCTCCGGAAACGGGTTAAGAAGCACCGCCAAGAGAAGGCCAAAGGGGGTGAGAACCATGCAAAGGATAAATAACCCGCGCACCCTGGTGCTCCTCATCGCGTTGGTCATTGCTCTGGCAGTGGTCAGCAACCTGCTGGAGGAACCGGTTGAGGAGACCGCGGAGCCCGACGTCGCCGAAGAGATTGCGCCAGATGTGGTCTTCACCGTGGGGCCGCTGGAGGTGACCTCAACGGTCATCAATACCTGGGCGATGATGCTCCTGCTCGGCGTTGGAGCCTACCTGATCGGGCGCAACCTCAAATTGCGCCCTGGCCTGGTGCAGAATATGCTGGAGTGGATCGTCGAGGCCATCGAAAGATTGATCCGCGAGATGGTGGGTGTCGAGGACACGTCTATTTTCCTGCCCCTCGTGGGCACACTGGCTTTCTTCATTGGCACCGCTAACCTGATCGGCCTGCTCCCCGGCCTGAAATCCCCCACGCCGGACATCAACACGCCGCTGGCTATGGCGCTGGTCGTCCTTTTCAGCGTGCCCTATTTCGGCATTCGCACGCGCGGCCTGTGGGGTTACCTCAAGCACTACGTCGAGCCGATCTTCCTGATGTTGCCCAT
>QMOC01000391.1 GCA_003648085.1 Chloroflexota bacterium | reverse complement strand
TCCTTGAGGGCTAAGTTGTGGAGGGCCGCGCCTAGGCGGCGGATGAGGGGAAGGGCAAGGGAGAGGAGGTCGGTCAGGTCAAGGCGGAAGGCAGTATCAATGGCGATGGACCTCAGCAGGAGAGCAGAGAGAGGGAGCGGGTGGAAGGACCTCTCAGGGCTTTGGGGCAGCACGGCAGTGGCGGTGGGCTGTCCATCGAGTGACCAGAGGAGAAGGAGCGCTTCGGCGTAGGCCGCGACGACGGCTTCAGGGAAGTCGTCGCCAGCGATGGCTTCGACCAGGCGCTGCCGCACAGTTGAGGTATCAAGGTGGACAAGGACGGTAAGCGGGAAGGCGTCGCCTGGGATGAGCGCAGGCAGATTGGATGGGTGAGCATAGCGTTTCCGTATCATTTGCTATCCCTTCAGGGTAAAGCGCTTTGGGAAAAGGGCACGTCAGGCAATCTGCTCCCCGGTTGGGAAGAAAAACTCAAGTAACAACCGCTGCAGTGATACATGGTGATGTAGAACTGCAAAACAGAGGGGACGAAGAATTGATGACATCGGCCCTGGGCATTAAGACAGTTTGCACTTGTACATCTCGCACGAGAACTACGTGTAGACATAGAGAAACATCTCCAGCACACCTCTCAGACGCCACTGGCCCGGGAGGTCGTAAGCACAGAAGACGAGACTACCTTCGTAGAAAGTCGCTGAGAACCCGCAGAGGGGCTGTTTGCACCAGCGCCATATCATGGTACCTTGAGGCAGCCCTGCTTCTGCCACCTACGCTGGCGGATGGGCTGGCGCACCGCTGGCACACTGCTGGCGTAGTATGCTGGCGTACCGGCAGCGTACCCAACAGGCCACAAGAGCCCAGCTTTGCGGTTTTGAGCGTAACGGAGAGGTTATAGTTATGTCAAGTTCCACCCATCGCTTCGAAGACAGCCTTCTTTCATTTCCATCCACATCGTGGCATTGTATCCCCCAACCGAACCTGGCTAGAGCTGCGTTCTCTTTCTCGGTCCTCCACCAGCATCAGGCGCACGCGCCGGGGCGAGCCACAAGCATGACCGTTGACAGCGCCGCGCCGGCTGTCTAGGCGGCAGCTGCTCATCGTCACATCCCTGGTGCCCTGATCTCGCCCTGCTCGGCTCTCTCCAGTTGAGGGAGCAGCAAGTATTCCACCACGGCGGAGACGTTGGGGCGTTGCCCGTCGGGGCCGGTCAGTCCCCACTGCTCGGCCAAGGCCCGCAGCCGCTTCACTGTGCTGGCGTCGGAGAAGGTCACAGTGACCTTCCGGCTCCGCCGTCGTATCTCCGATGGACGTACCGGCGTGCGGCGTTGAGTGGGCCGCTGGGTGAGTACCTGGGGAACGACCTGGAGCGCCTCCACCGGCTCGTCGCCCAGGTCGGCAAAGGGATCTCGTCTATCTTCCTGCATTCAGCACCTCCCATACCAGGGCAGCATACTCCTCCGCTGCCCGACTGTCCGGGGCATACTCGAAGATCGTCCTGCCTGCTGCTGCTGCCTCCCGCAGTGCTGTGGCCCGGTGGATGGGCCGCTTCACCCGATCGCCGAAACGGTCCCGCAACATCGCCAGGTTGGCGCGGCTCTCCCGGGTCACCTCGTCATAGAAGGTGGGAACGATCCACAAGACGGGAGGCTTGGGCCGGTGGAGCGCGTTGAGCGTCTTGAGGACCTTAGCGATTCCATCGAGAGAGAGATAATCCACCGCTGAGGGGATGATGATCAGGTTGGCCATATAGAGGGCGTTTTCCTGGAGGCCGCCGCCAGCGGAGGGGGCAGTGTCCAGGATGGTGTAGTGCACACGACCGTTGACGGCCGGGGCGAGGGCTTCCAGGAGGATGGTGTGGCGGTATCCCTCTAGAACTAAGGAGACCTGAGCAGTGGCCGTCTTCTTGTTGCTCGGAATCAGCCACAACGCGGGCCTGCCGGTGAAGCGGGTCACCTCCCGCAGTGAGCGGTCGTTGACCAGCAGGTCGAACACACCCGGCTCCTCCCCCATCCCCAGGAGGGTTGCGCAGTGACCCTGGGGATCCAGGTCCACGAGCAAGACTTTGTGGTTCTTGAGGGCCAGGCCGTGGGCCAGGGTTACGGCCGTTGTGGTTTTGCCCACGCCGCCCTTCTGGTTGGCGATGGTGATGACCATTGGCTTCGCTCCTAACGTGCAATCAGATCGAATCCCCCACGGGTGCTGATCTCTGTGCCCGTGCCCAGACGGGGCTGTCCCCCCTGTCGCAGCGCCGCCACCACCTGTGTCGCCTCGCCTGGGGTGACGTAGGCGGCCTGGAAGCGGGTCAACTGCCCTTCGGCGACGGCAATGAAATCGCCGGGGCTCGACAGCCGTTCCGCTCCGGTGCCAGGCCACCCGGAGGCGACCCTTGCCTGCTCGAGGCCAGTGACCCTCCCCACAATCCGTACAGGGAAGGCCCCGATCAGACGGCGCACGGAGGGATGGTCCAGGTAGCGGGTAGTAGCGATGAGGTGGACACCGGCAACCCGTCCGCTCTGTAGGAGCCAACGCAGGTCTCGCTCCGCCGCTGGCCCGCCAGCGCCCAGCGGGCTGGTCAGTTCGTCGAAGAAGGTCACAACCGGCAGAGCGGCCTCGGCACCTCCGGCCCGTCGGGTGGTCAGGCGGACTAGGCTATGCAGAACCTCCGCTGCCTCCCGGTCGTCGGTGATGACGGGGCGGACGAGGTGGGGAAGGCCGGAGAGATCCGTGAGAGCCTGTCCTGCCAGAACCAGGGCCAACTCCTCCTGTCGCGGGTGACGGAGAGCCAGGCTCAGGATCATCGTCCGCAGGAGAACCGTCTTACCAGAGCCAGCCGCGCCAGCGACCAGGATATGGGCCACGACAGGAGAAGGGAGGCGAATGAGGAGCGGTGCGCCGTCGTCGGCCAACCCCAGCGTCGCCGTCACCGGCGGGACGCACTGCAGGGTGCGCAAGAGCGGTAACAGGTGCACGACCACAGGGCCGGGGCGGGGCACCTCGACGACCGCCGCTACCCCCTGCCGGGCAACGCGCACGCCGGGGGTGTTCAGAGCTGCCGCTAGTTCGTTGACCAGACCCAGCACTCGGTTGCCATCGGCCCCGTCCTTCAGGATGACCTTGAACCGAATGACACGCGCCGCGACCGTGCCGCTGATCACCTGACCAGGAATCCCGTAGCGGCGCAGGACAGCCTCGATCCGGTCTGCCATATACTCCAGCATCCTACGCACCGTTCACCTCCCTTCGCCCTTGCTCGGGGCACTGCCTGCTCTCGGCAGAGAGACCGCGTCGGTAGACCCGGCCTTGCCGGTAGACGAAACACGGCTCCCACCACCGCAGCCACCGCAACAGGTCCTGTGCACGAACCAGGAAGCCGTGTACCTTGATGCCCGACAGCGCGTCCTCGTAGGCCTCTACCTCGACCAGGTCGCCGAGGTAGTATCCCTTGATCGTGATATGGTTCACGCTCACAACTCCACCACCTCCTCCTCGTGGTC
>QMOC01000390.1 GCA_003648085.1 Chloroflexota bacterium | reverse complement strand
GCCCGCGAGTCGGCGATCAACGCAGCCCAGTCCTCGCCCAAGTCCACACGCCCGGTGATGTCGTCCCGCAGCCGGATCAGCGCCATCACAATCTCTGTCTCCAGTGGGCCTTCGCAGGTTTTCACTACGTTCTGGATCAGTGCGTCGGTCTGTTGTACCAACGTCTCACGGTCAATCGTTGAACCGGGCTGGCTCGCATCGTCAATCGTATCCAGTAGTGACCAGACCTGGTAGAGAAGCGCGGCAGGCTCATCGAACAGTTCGCGAATCAGTGCGGCTGCCTGATGGCGTCCTGTCAGCCGGAAGATGTTGTACATCCGCTTGGCCGCCTTGCCGTAGTTGACGTGCTTGTGGGTGTACTTGTAGACCTCGCCAGTGAGTTGCCTCACATACTCATCCAATGCCTGAGGCGAGATGTGCCGGGCCAGTTTGGCAAACAGCGGTACCGATTCCGCCTCCAGATAGACCTCTTGGAAATAGGGGTCGAGGAAACCGTCCAGGGGGATGATGTCGCCGTCGGGTGTCTCCCAGGTCACATCGAGCATGTTGCTGGCATTGACGACGCGCCCCTTCTCCGGCTCGGCGATGACCCAGTCCATCTTGCACCAGCCGGGGTCCAGGCAGCCGTACTCCCACTCCACCTCCCACGGCTCGCCCGAGGCACGGAAGACCTGCATCTTGCCCGCCTTGACCTCGTCGGGGCTCCAGGAGATGGGCGAGCCGGCCTTGATGCGCTCGCCGTCCTTGACCACATCGGTCTTCCAGGTGCCGAACTTGACCTCGGTGAGTTGATAGTTGGGGCCCTCGAATTTAGCGAGCGCCTTATTGCGCATCAGGTCGGCCAGGATGCGGCATGCCTCTTCCCGCGTCTCCGCTTTGATGTTGACACGCTCGAAGTAGTCGCAGTCGCCGGGATAGAGTTGGATCACGCCCTGGGCCGCGCTGCCGGCCAGGCTGATGGCTGTCTCGACGTTGGGCAGGTCGGGCAATTGGACGATGTCGGCGATACGGCGGTAGCGATCGAGCGTGGCCTTATCGAAGTCGAGCAACGTGATCTCGTGGCCAAAGATGCCGGCCTCCTCGTCCACCTCCCACTCCATCGTGCCGGACGCGGCCATTGCCGTCAACCAATGGGCGACGTCGGTCTCGTCCACCTCGACACCCAGCATTTTGGCTGTCTTTATGATTTGCTCCACCTCTTGTTGGGCCTCTATCTGTGTTCTCTCTCGGTCCGTCATTTTTCACCTCCGTGTGCATGAAACGTCAAACGTCAAACGCGAAACGTGGAACACAATGCGATCAGTTACTCGCCTGGTTCCAGACGCCCTACCCGCCAGCGAACCGCCCGCACTTGCGCATTTGCCCTGGCAAGGGGGAGCAGTCGCTCGACCATCGCGGCGAAGGCCGCCGCATCCCCGCTGGTGTAGAATATATGATGACCAACGCTGCTATGCTTAGCCGCTAACCCCTGCTGTGCCAGCACACGCCCGGTCTGGCGGGCGACGGCCGGGGCGGGATCAATCACCGCGACCCTTGCTCTTACCACCCGCTCAATGACCGGTCGCAGGAAGGGGTAGTGGGTGCAGCCGAGCACCAGTTGATCCACTCCGGCCTCAATCAGTGGCGTCAGGCACTCTCGCAGCAGCGCCTCGGTCTCGGAGGTGTCCAGTGCTCCGGCCTCCACTGCCTCCACCAGCCCTGGGCACACCTGGGTGAGCACCCGTACGTCGCCCGCGTAGCGCGCCACCAGGCTGGCGAAGAGTTCCCCCTGAAAAGTGGCTTGTGTGGCGATCACCCCCACGACGCCGCTGCGTGTCCGCTCGACGGCGGGCTTGATGGCTGGCTCCATCCCCACGAAAGGAACATTGGGGAAGGTGCGCCGCAGATAGTGCAGCGCGGCGGCGGAAGCGGTGTTGCAGGCAACGACGATGATCTTCGCGCCCTGGCCCAGCAGAAAGCGCGTGATGCCCTCGGAGAACTCCCGCACTTCGTTCAGGGCGCGGAAGCCATAAGGCACGTGGGCCTGATCGGCCAGGTAGAGCGTGTCTTCGTGGGGGAGCAGGCAGACGATCTCACGCCACACGCTCAGCCCACCCACGCCGGAATCAAAGACGCCGATAAAGCCGGGATCACTCATCCTGTCTCACGTGATGCGTGTTGCATCGCTTCTGCCTCGGCGCAGAGCCAGATAGACGCCAAGGATGAGGGCCAGCCCCTGCAATGTCGCGAGCAGAATAAGGAGCGAGCCCTGGTCACCAGTCCCCGGAGGTGGTGTCGTCGGCAGTGGCGTCCAGGTGGGAAAGGGCGTGGCGGTGACCGGAACTGGCGTCGCCGATGGGAACGGAGTGAGAGATGGCGCGGGGGTGGTCGTCGGTTCCACTGTCGTAGCAGGTTCGGGTGTAGAAGTAGCAGCGGGAGCGGAGGTGACGGTAGGCTCAGGGGTAGGGCTAGGTGGGATGGGTGTGGCGGTGGGTTCAGCGGTGGGACTGGGTGAGACGGGCGTCGGCGTGATGGGCACTCCCTCACCGAGAAAGATCGAGTCGGTCGAAGCGGCGGTACGGCCAGCCGCGTCGCGAAACTGGACATAGACAAAGTGCTCTCCCGGCATGTCCGGCAGAGTCCAGGGGACGAGCGGCTCCCAGGGCTGCCACGGCAGATCGTCAAACTCCGGTTGGCTGCTGATACGAATCTCGATTGCCAGGCCCATAAAGTTGGTTCCCTCTCCCTCCGGACGTGCTTCTTCGTTAGTCAAGCGGATCGCGATCTCTGGGTTATCGGCACTGGCGGCCCCATCGTTGATGAAAATGGGCAACACATTGGGGCGTGCACCGAAGTCGAGCACGTAATAATTGCGGCCATCGGCATCAGTGGCGACGCCGACGCCGATCTCCCGATAGACTCCACTGAGGAGGTTCTCGCGGTGAGGAGGGTCCTCCAGGAAGAAGGCAAGCGCATCCTCGGTAGAGCCATAGCCAGTCCACACATTCTCACCAACTACCAACTCCCCGCCGTTCCAGGTCCAAGCGACGTAGCCCGCCTCCGCGATGCGCTGCTGAGGTGTGGAGCCATCGGAGCCCAGGTGGACATTGTTGGGATCGGTGAAACCATTGGCCGCGATGTCATCGGCGTGGCGCTGCGCTCCGGCATTCAGCAGCGTGGAGGCGGCGTAAGGAGCCAGGCCCTCGTCAAGCCGGGCCTCGTTCACCAGAGCCAGCCAGGTGGCGACGGGATCGGGTTCCTGAGCGCCGGCCGGAAGGGCAGCCAGGATGAGGCCAGCAATGAGCACAATAGGGATGAGAGCACGCAGTGGGTTCCGCATAGGTGAGATTTTAGCACACAGATGGGAAGACGCAAGAGGTAGGAGGCAAAGGCAACCGGACCTCAGTCCTCTTCACCTACCAGGGCCGCCTCACCGACGGCGATAGCCCGGCCAATGGCAAGTATGATTTCGAGTTCAGACTCTACGATCGAGGGTTGCCACTGCCTGTCCCCTGTGCCACACTAAT
>QMOC01000389.1 GCA_003648085.1 Chloroflexota bacterium | reverse complement strand
GGGTCCTTTGTGTGGTCTACTGGTTTGAGACCACCTGTACTAATCTGGCTATGCCGCTTGGTCACTACTTCTCCATCCAGGTTCGCAAGAGCGAGACGCCCCCGGAGCATACGCGCTGACGAAGGTAGCCTTCCAGGAGGAATGATTGGAGTCAGAAGTACTTGCAACTGAGCTCAAGGCAACAGGCAGGGATCGGGCTTCCTTCCATGTATGCCTCATTTCACTGTACAACTCCATAGCGCCAGGGTTGCGGATTATCTCGGCCCTTCTGAAACGGGAAGGGTACACTGTTGATTTTGTGTTCCTGCATGGTAACCTTTCCACACCCGATCACCCCGATCCGTTTACCTCCACTGAGCGAGATTTACTCGTGGGGCTGTGTAGGGAGTTGAAGCCTGACCTTATTGGCATTGGTGTTACCTCGTCTTTTCTACACCTCTTGATGCGCGACGTAGTGGCGACGATTCGCAAAACCATTGATGTTCCCATACTCCTGGGAGGCATTCATGTCACTATCGTGCCGGAGCGGTGTGTTGATCATGCTGACTATCTGTGCATTGGAGAGGGTGAGGCTACGATTGTGAAACTGGCAGAATGTCTGCGAACTGGTAATCTACGTGCTTTGAGAGACGTGCCCGGCTTGGTTTACCGCGAGGATGGGAAGGTCAGATGGAATCCTGAACGTTGTCCGGTTAAAAACTTGGATGAATTACCCTATCAGGATATTGACGAGGCTGGAAAGTATTTGCTGGAGTCCGATAGACTCGTGGAGGTGGACCCGATCCTGGAACAATCCTGCTACCCCACGTATGCCAGCCGGGGCTGTCCCTTCAATTGCAGTTTCTGCAGTCGCGATCTTATCAACGATGCCAGTGGCCTTAGGCGGGCCATCCGTTTTCGCAGCCCGGAACACGTAATAGGCGAACTGGAGGCTGCCAAGCAGAAATGCCTCAATATGCGCAGCGTTCGCCTCTGGGATGATACATTTCCCACACGCCTCTCCTGGCTCCGAGAGTTCACGCAATTATACAAAGAGCGTGTGGGATTGCCATTTGAAATTTGGCTGCACCCCAAGAGCGTACGACGAGAGGCTGTGTGTATGCTCAAGGAGGCAGGGCTCGCCTCGGTTGACATAGGGATCGAAAGCGGTTCTCAGCGCGTACGTCGCGAAATTTTCAACCGTCCGGAAAAGCAGGAGGATGTCATCGCCACCTCGCACGTGCTGGCAGACTGCGGGATCGAGCGGGTTACTTTTGATCTGATACTGGAACACGAATACGAGCGTCTCGCAGATAAATGGGAGACATTAGACCTGCTGTTGCGTCTCAAGGGGTCCTTCAAACTGAATATGCACGGACTCAGTTATCTGCCGAAGACTGCTCTCACTGAGCGGGCGCTCAAAGATGGATTTATCACCGAGGATGAACTCGAGTTCGTCTTTGATGGCGGTCTGGAGGCGAACATGCTTCATCACCGCTGGGTGAAGCCCCCTCGCCCGAACAATGCGGATGCACGAGGCTTGATTTGGCCACGCTTATACTTTCTTACCCAATATCCGTTCCTGTCCCCTCGAGTAATTCGTAGCATAGCGCGCTGGGCGAGCAAGAGCAAACTAGTGGCAGGAGCAGTAATCTGTGTGGTTGATATGCTGTGGGGGATGGAAGAGTGGCGTCCAGAACTTGAATATCCTGGGCTGGTGCAACGGGTCAGGAGAGGGGGACTGGAACCGTTCCTGCGGGCCCATCCGGGTGTCGTATTTATCGGACGCTTGATTCTGGCGTTTGTTCGCCGGGTTCGCCGCTCATTAATACGGCTTGAGCCTGGGCGCTCTACTTGAACAGGTGACCGTCTGGTCAGCCGAGAAATCATCGTTCAATCTCGAATCTGCCTAGTGACAGTCTGACGAGGTCTTACTTGGGTCCGATTGAGTCTAGCCACTTTGAAACTTGTTGTGATTGGTCCAGCCTACCCTTATCGGGGAGGTATAGCCTACTTCAACACGCTGCTGTGCCAGCAGCTTTCTGCACGGCATGAGGTGTTACTATGTTCGTTTAAGAAGCAGTATCCCAGGATATTATTCGGTGGGCGTAGTGACAGAGACCCGAGCGAATATGCTCCGCGGATTGCCTGCGACTATGTCCTGTCGGCGTTGGATCCGCTGAGTTGGCTACGGTGCTTTTCAATGATTAAAAGGGCTGCGCCCGATGCGATCATTTTTCACTGGTGGGTTCCCTTCTGGGCCCCAGCATTCGGTAGCCTGGCCTGGCTGATTCGCCACAGCCTGAACGTGCCTGTATTGCTCCTGTGCCACAACGTGCTTCCCCACGATCCGTTTCCTCTGGCAGAGACGCTCACTCGGTTTGTGTTCCGTGGTGCTCACGCCTTCATTGTACAGTCTGAGCGAGACCTGCAGGACTTGCGACGTCTCATGCCTAACAGTCTTGTGACTAAAACTCATCATCCTACGTATGCCCCATTGGCAGCGAGCCGATGGCCTCGCTCGAAGGCCAGGGAGCAACTTGGCCTTACGGGTCCTGTCTTGCTGTATTTTGGGTTCGTAAGGCCCTACAAAGGCGTGGAGTACTTGCTAAAAGCAATCCCTCTGGTGCAACGTGCGATGTCGGTGCATCTTCTCATTGTGGGCGAGTTCTGGGATGATAAGAGCCGGTACTTACGACTTATCCAGGAACTGGGGCTTGAGAGCGTGGTTACGGTCGTTGACCGTTACGTGCCTATTGAGGAACTGGGGCTGTATTTCGACGCAGCAGACGTGATCGTGCTGCCCTATGTGGACGCCACGCAAAGTGGGGTCATTCAACTGGCCTACGGATTTGGGAAGCCGGTAATCAGCACAAATGTGGGTGGCCTAGCCGAAGTAGTGCGCGACGGTGAGACCGGCTTTCTCGTTAAACCTCGTGACGCCAATGCGCTAGCCGAAGGCATTGTGCGTTTCTTTAACACCCATGACGTTGATTGGGCTGCGAACGTTGAGCGTGTCCAAGAGCACTTCGCGTGGAAATACATGGTCGAAGCAATTGAGGAACTCATCCTGCAGATCAGGTCTTAGAAAAATAGGATCGGAACTCCTGGGCATTCGCAGCGCGGTTGCTTTTCCAAGAAATATCCCAAGCGGCCAGTTAGCGAACAACGCGCTGGCCTTGCTAATCGGCAACGGTGTGGCTCAGGCCTTAGTCAGCGTTGCCGTAGTGTTGACAACGCGGCATTTGGGTGTCGCTGCTAGCGGTCAGTACCTTGCCACGTATGCGCTTTTAAGACAGGCTGCACCTATTTTAAACTTTGGGTTGGACACCCTGTTTCTGCGAGAGGCGGGGTGCGCTCCCTCCGCCGTCGGTAGTCACCTCATATCCATATCGTTCGCCAAACTGCTACTGGCAATTGGGTGGCTGCCTGCTCTCGCACTCTTGCCCCCGCGGCTTTTTCCCAGGGTGTATCCTCCATCGGTGATGTGGATTGCCGCTATCGGGATCACGTTTCAGGCGCTTGGTACTTCTGCGGTCACCGCATTCCAAGGAAGCATGCGG
>QMOC01000388.1 GCA_003648085.1 Chloroflexota bacterium | reverse complement strand
GGCTCAGCACCCGCGCCCAAAATGTGTTGCTCCGCGCAGGTTTCAGCACCGTGGGTGATCTACTGGTTGCCTTAGAGGAGGCAGGCGGTGACAGAATCAATCTAAGGGGCTTCGGGCCTAAGTCATTGGCCGAACTCAAGGAGCGACTGCGGGAACGCGGCTTTCTCCCTTCGGGCGAGGAGGCTCTGACGCCGGAGAGTGTTCAGGCCGCGCCGAGGGAGGAAGCGCCGGAAAGGGCTACTCCCGCTGTAGTGATGCAGACCGCGCCGGAGGATGCTGCTCCCGTCACAGTGGAGGCCGCGCCAGGGATAGAGGCGCCAGGAGAGGTTCTCCCATTCCAACAGCGGCTTATGACCACCTTTGCTCAGGTTCGCGATCAACTCAGCACCGGGACCTGGCTCTATGGTGTGATCGGTGTGTTGGTGATCATCGCCCTGCTCCTGCCTCCTATCTCGCTTCTGGAACGACTGGGCATCGTTGGCTACACCACCCTCAATGCCGAGAACGCCTCGGTCTCCCACCCTGACGGGCTGACGCTGAGTGTGGACCCCGAGACCTTCACCGACCGACTGCGGGTGAGGTTGAAGTCGGTGCCGCGCCTGGAATTTCTGGAGGGCTCGGCGGGCGCTGCGCTGCGTGAGGCCGCCAAGGCTCTACCGAACTACCTGGTCGTCAAGAGCCCCTATTATCAGATTCAGATGCGCGGCAAATCCTCTCAACCCGTGATGATTGATGTAGTAGTGCCTAACGCCGCGGAGCCGTGGGAGACGCTCGACCTCTACACCTGGACCGGCGAGGCGTGGGAATGGGTGGGCAGCGAACTTCACACCGAGGTCGCCGAGCACGAGTTTATCCGCGCCCGCGTGACCGATGTCCCGGACTCCGTCGTCGTCGTCCAAGCCGGGCCGATTACGCCGACCGTCTCCACTTATTTGGGGCCCGATGACAACATGGTAGCCGCGGCCGGTGTGCTCGATGAGATCAACCCGATTGGGCTGCTCCTGGGCACGGATGGCGGCTTCGTCGGCGACCCAGACGATCTGCTGCAGCCGGGTGAGGGAACGAACTACGCCATCCTCCCTGCTTTGCGCAACTGGGCTCCTGGGAAAACGGTCAACCGGGGCCTGCTCTCCGACGTGCTGACAATACCCGAAATCCAGAAAACCCACATTGCCAACCTCGTGCAACTGTGCACCGAGAGAGGCTTTGCCGGTGTGGAGATAGATTATCGCGGGATCGCCTCTGAGGAGCGCGATGCTTACAGCGCCTTCATCGGCGCACTGGCTGATGCTATGCACGCCGAGGGGCTAAGGCTGACCGTCGTCGTCGAACCCCCGACGCCCACCGACGGCGGGTGGGATACCGGGGGCTATGACTGGGCCGCACTCGGTGCCGCTGCCGACGCGATCAAAGTCCCTTTCCCCGCAGATCCTGCTGCCTACGTCGAAGGAGGTGAGGCACAGCGGCTGCTCGATTGGGCCACGGCCCAGGTGGAGCGTTATAAACTGCGTATGCTGGTCTCCTCCCTCAGCGCGGAGCGGAGCAGCGACGAGGTCAGTTACATCTCGCTGGAGCAGGCGCTGGCTCCCTTTGGGGAGGTGGTGGCTCGTGAGGATGTGAGTCAGGTCGAACCGGGCAGCCAGGTGAAATTTGGGCTTGCGGGGCGGCTGCTGAGCATCACGCCCCAGGAGGCCGCCGGCACCTATCGGCTGGAGTACGAGGCCGACGGTGGGAAGACACGCACTGTCTGGCTCGGCACAGCGGCCAACCTTGCCGCCAAGTTGCGCTGGGCGTCGAGGTACCATCTGGGCGGCATCGCTGTGGCCGATATGCTCAATCCCGGCAACGCTGAGGGCATCGTGAATGCGGTGGCAGGCTATCGTACTGCTGCCTCTCCTCCCGCGGATCAGAAGATAAGAGTCACCTGGACCGTCGCCAGCGCGGCAAAGACCGTAGATCAGGAACAATTACCACTTACCGAGCCGGACTACACCTGGCAGGTGCCAATCGTGACCGGCACATACACCATCGGCGCAATGATTGCGGGCTTTGACCACGGTTCTATGTCGGTCACTGTAGCCGAGCCAACGCCGGTGCCCACACCGGAGCCCACGCCGGAGGTAACGGCAACGGTGGAGACGACGCCGACACTGGAGGCCACGGGAGAAGCGGCCTCCGCATGCCTCGACGCCTCCTACGTGGCCGACGTGACCATCCCGGATAACACACAACTGGCCAACGGGGAGGAATTCACCAAGACTTGGCGTGTGCGCAACAACGGCACCTGCGCCTGGCCTGAGGATACCGTTCTGGCCTTCGCCGGCGGTGCACAGATGGACGCGCCGGATAGCGTCGCGGTGGGCGCGGTGGAGCCTGGCGAGGAGGTGGATGTCAATGTGAGAATGAAGGCCCCGGCTGAGTCTGGCCGCTACACCGGCTCCTGGCGAATGAAGACGGCGGAGGGGTTTTTCGGCACTAACCTCACGGTGGTGATCCAGGCCGGGGAGGCGACGGCGGCTCTGTCGGTCTCAGCACCTCCGCCGGTCAGCGGTGGCGCGTTTGAGTTGGGCGGACACGTCCGCGACCTGGGTTTTCCTTACGCCGATAAGATGCACTACGCCGGTATGACGTGGGCGAAGGTTCAGGTGCACTATGGCGAGGACGCCTCAGGCATCATCGCGGCCGCACACGCCCGTGGGTTCAAGATTCAATTGAGTGCGCTGGGCACGCCCGGTATGGTCACCCAACCCGGCTTCGAGCAAAACTTCGCCAACTGGGTGGCCGGGCTGGCGGCGGCCGGGGCCGATGCCATCGAAGTGTGGAACGAGCCCAACATTGACCGCGAGTGGCAGATCGGCCACATCAGCCCGCAGGCGTACACGAACCTGCTGTGTACTGCCTACAGCGCCATCAAAGCGGCAAACCCTGGCACGCTGGTCATCAGCGCTGCGCCGGCTCCTACTGGTTACTTCGGTGGTTGCAGTCCCAATGGCTGCGACGACCTGCCCTTCTTGCAGGGGATGTACAACGCCGGCGCTGCTCAGTGCATGGATTACATCGGCGCGCATCATAACTCCGGCGCTACTTCGCCATCGGCACGCAGTGGTCACCCAGCCGACCAAACCGGCCACCATTCCTGGTATTTCCTGCCCCAGACCGAGTTGTATTACAACACGTTCGGCGGGACGCGACAGTTGTTCTACACCGAGATGGGCTATGCCTCACAAGAGGGCGTACCGACGTTCTCGGACTGGTTCGCCTGGGCACGAGGTACCAACAACGCGGAGCAGGCAGCCTGGCTGGCCGAGGCTGTGCAACTGAGTATCAGCACCGGGATGGTACGCTGTATCATCGTGTGGAACATTGACTTCGTGCGCTACGGCGATGATCCACAAGATGGCTACGCCATCATCCGTCCGGGAGGCGGTTGCCCAGCCTGCGATGCGCTCCACAACGTGCTGGGCACGCGCTAGGGGGTTGGATCGCGAACGGTGCGAGACCACGCGCAAGACGCGAGACATTCGTACCTTTCGTGGCCTTTCGT
>QMOC01000387.1 GCA_003648085.1 Chloroflexota bacterium | reverse complement strand
TTTGAGCCCGCCTTTCGAAAGGCGGGAGGTGGAGGGTGGGCGCGGTTTAAGGCTGGTGAGGCCGCGATTGTCGTGGCTGGGCGGGAGATCGCTGGCGTACATCATACCTACGCCGAGGTCGCGCCCGGCGATGTGCTGGCCCTGGTGGGGAGCGAGGGCCATCTGGAGATCGCGGTGCGGGAAGGAAGCGCTGCCCGCAGGCTGGGGCTGCGCTCTGGTGACAGGGTGGTGTTAAGGCTGCGATGAACGTTTGGATACGCTTGTGGTTCGCCGTCCTTGTTATCGCCGATCGGCTGCTGGGCACGCACCTGGTCGAGTGGGAATTGGCCCGCCTGCAACGGCGCATCGAGGCTTATAAGGCCCAGGCCTCCGCCATTCGGCAGCAGATGGAGGAGTTGAATCGCCTGCTGCAGGTCGCCCAGGTGGAACTGTGCGTCCTCTACTTGCGTCAGCGGCGCATCCTTCAGCCGGATACGTGGCTGCGTTTCGCCCCGGCCGAGAGCGCGGACGAGGAGAAGGACTTGGATATGCTCATTGACCGGCTGGTAAAGCGAGGCCTGGCCGCCGTTCGCACTGAACCGGTCGGTGAGCAGACCTATGTCTATCACCTGTGCCCTGATTGGGCCGCGATAGTGGGCCTGTTGAGCACCTGGGAGAAATATCTGGACCCTTTGACAGTCTCCTGGTTGGAGGAACTGCGGAGGGATGAGAATGGAGAAATTCATCATTGAGGGCGGGCATCCGCTTTCCGGCACCGTAACTGCCAGCGGGAACAAAAACGCGGCGCTGCCGCTGCTGGCTGCCTGTCTGCTGACCGACGAGCCCGTCACACTGCACAATCTACCGGCCATCGGAGACGTCCAGACGATGGGTGAACTGCTCGCCGACGTCGGCGTTTCCATCGAGAAACTGGATCCCCACACCTGGCGGGTGCACGCCCGCGAGGTTCGCACGTCCGAGTTGAGCCGCGATCTCTTCGGGCGTATTCGAGGCTCCATCACACTGGCCGGGCCGATGCTTGCCCGGACGGGCGCGGTGCACCTGCCTCGACCCGGCGGCGACGTCATCGGGCGGCGGCGTGTGGACACCCACTTCCTGGCATTGAGCGCGCTGGGGGCGGAAGTGAGCACCGACGGTACCTTCCGTCTGCGCGGTGGGCGTTTGTATGGAGCCGACATTCTGCTGGACGAGGCCAGCGTCACCGCCACCGAGAACGCCATCATGGCCGCGACGCTCGCCAAAGGCACGACCATCATCCGCAACGCGGCCTGTGAACCCCATGTGCAGGACCTGTGCCACATGCTGTGCAATCTGGGGGCGCAGATCGAGGGCATCGGCTCCAACACGCTTGTCATCCACGGGGTGGAGCGGCTGGGTGGCGGGGAGTACATCATTGGCCCGGATTACATGGAAGTGGGAAGTTACATCGCACTGGCGGCGGTGACGGGGGGCAAGTTGCTCATTAAAAACGCTGCCCCCGAGCACATGCGTATGGTCGCCCTGGTTTTCGAGCGGCTCGGGGTGCGATTTGAGGCGCGTGGCAACGACATCTTCGTGCCCGCCGAGCAATCTCTGACTATAGTCCCGGACATCGGTGGGGCCATCCCCTCCATCTACGATGCTCCCTGGCCGGGCTTCCCCGCCGATCTGATGAGCGTTGCCATCGTCCTGGCCTCCCAGTCCGGCGGCACCGTGCTGATCCATGAGAAGATGTTTGAGAGCCGTCTTTACTTCGTGGACAAACTGATTGCGATGGGGGCGCGCATTATCCTCTGCGACCCCCACCGCTGCGTGGTGCAGGGGCCATCGCCACTGCATGGAGACGAGATGGAGAGCCCCGACATTCGCGCCGGTATGGCGCTTCTCATCGCCGCTCTCTGCGCCGAGGGGCAAAGCATTATCCGCAATATCCGCCAGATTGACCGGGGCTATGAGCAGGTGGAGGAGAAACTACGTCCGTTGGGGGCCAGAATCCGGCGCGTCTGTACGTAGGGCAAGTTGCCAACTTGCCCAACTCTAAGGCACGATATAGGTGTCCACCACGTTCCCCGCCCTGTCGCGCAGCGTGATCAGTTCACCTCCGCCCCAGGCCGGGGTCACGCGGCCCCAGTAAAGGTCGCTGGGCGTAGGGTTGCCCGCCGCCGAGTGCACACGCACTTCCGCATCGGTGAAGAGGGTGAGCGCGGGAAAAGTGAAGGTGTTGCCCTCCGCGTCGGAGAGTGTCCATCCCTCCAGGCTGGCCGCTCCGCCCCGGTTGCGCACGATCACCACCTCCGCCGTCACATCGCCGGAGCCCAACACCTGGCCGATCTCGACCAGAGGCGGGCCGGAGGAGGTGAGGGTTGGCAACGGCGTGGGGAGGGACTGAGATGGTGCCCCGACGGTCGGGGTGGGGAAACCGCCCACCGGGATGATGAGCGTTTGCCCGACGTGGAGCACGTTGGGGTCCGTAAGACCGTTGGCGGACATCAAATCCTCGATAGAGACGCCGTAGGTCTGGGCGATGGCCAGCAGGGTGTCCCCTTCCTGGACGGTGTGCAGCAGCGGGCCTGGCGGGGTGGGGGAAGCGAGGGGCAGCACGGTTGGGGTGCTCACCGTCTCCTCGGCGACCGGGAGCGTGGATGTGGGGGTGGCAGGGTGTGCATTGTGGACGCGCTCCCATAGGATCAAGACCGTCAGGACGACCGCTGCCGAGACAATGACGTTGACCAGGATGAAGATGGCCCAAGTGCGTGCGCGCATGTCTCAGATGACCTCCCCGCTCGCAGGATCAGGGTGGGACTAAACCGTTACCCGCTGACTGCTGGCTACTGACTGTTATTCTATCACAAAAGTTGGTAAACTGGTATGTTGGTGAACTGGATATTGGTAACTGGTATATTGGTTAAGGAGCACGCGCTATGTCAACGCTGCTCGTGAAACGCGCCGACCTGCTGGTGACGATGGACGCCGACCGTCGCCGTATTCCTGACGGTGGCCTGTTCGTGCGCGACAACGTTATCGAACAGATCGGGCCGACCGCCGAACTGCCCGCCGAGGCCGACCGCGTCATCAACGCCCGTGGGATGATCGTCCTGCCGGGGTTGGTCAACACCCACCATCACCTGTACCAGACGCTGACCCGGGCGGTGCCGGCGGCACAGAATGCCACGCTCTTCCAGTGGCTCAAGACGCTTTACCCCATCTGGGCCGGGCTGACCTCCGAGGCCATCTACGTAAGCGCACTGGTGGGACTGGCGGAACTGATGCTCTCCGGCTGCACCACCGCTGCTGATCACCTTTACATATACCCCAATGACTGCCGCATTGACGACGAGATTCGCGCGGCGCAGGAGATCGGCATCCGCTTCCACGCCAGCCGGGGCGCGATGAGTCTGGGGGAGAGCGAAGGCGGTCTCCCGCCCGACGGCGTCGTCGAGGACGAGGATTTCATCCTAAAAGACACGCAGCGGGCCATCGAGACCTACCACGACCCGGAGCCCTACGCCATGCTACGCATCGTCGTCGCCCCCTGTTCTCCTTTCTCTGTCACGCCGGACCTGATGCGTGAGGC
>QMOC01000386.1 GCA_003648085.1 Chloroflexota bacterium | reverse complement strand
CTGGAACGGCGCTGTAGGGCGGTCACCCTGTGAGGTTAGGCCGGACAAAGAGACCCCGCTCTGGGACCCGCAATCCCGCGTGATCTACTACTGGACCGCCGACGAAGCGGACGGGGGCAGGGCGTACTTCGTGGTCTATCACGGGGCTGTGGGAATGGTGCCGAAGTTCACCGCCATGGGCAGCCGGGGGTACCGGTGCGTGCGGGAGTGAGACGTCACGGAGGCGAAAGATGTTCAGAAAACTGTTCTGGATGCTGAAGGAGCCGGAGGAGTTCTTCGATGAGGTTTGGGAAGACGGGCGCTCTTAATCCTGGCCTTCTTCGCGGGAGCAACGCTGTTGGAGTTCGCCATCAAGGGGACGACTGTAGGTGTTGGGATATGGTGACTGGCAGTGTCTCACCTTAGCCATTATCGTAGGGCAGAGCAGCAAAGTGTATGATGTTGTACGGCTCATCCGCAATCCAGACGCTGCTGCCCCAGGCAATCTCCTCGACAAACCGCCTGAAGATATGTCTGGACTGGAAGGCAGATATGTAGAGTGCCTGCATGCCCAGGTTCGCAGGGCCGGTGGTGAGCGCTTGTAATTTGGCGAGCCGTATTGGAGTGACAGGACCGGAGGAGATGACCGCCTCGACGACGAGCAAGGTTTGTTCTTCCGCTCCATACATGATCACATCGGGGAGAGACATGCTCACGTCTATGGGCAGATTCAAGCGCCGCATCAAAGGGCGGTTCTGGTAACCCATCCTGGGAGCTGTATCACCCAGGTAGACCACCTGGGGATGCCGAAGAAGGGCCGGCCCCAGCACCTCCACCACGGCCCTCTCCAGAAGATTGTGTCGTCCTGGGCTGAGGACGTGAACCTCCCCCGGAGCCAGAGTTACAGGGACATCCTGCCGGAGGTCTAGTTTTCGTTTGGCCCGCCTGCGTTCGGGGAGACGCAACCGCGCAATCAGACCATCGCGCTCCAGCCCTGGTGGTAGCGTCAGCAGACGGGCGAAATCCGGGTGAAGCCGGTAGTAGGTGTGAGGGTCATTGGTGCTCAACTGATGACGAATCACCCAGCCCGCCTCCATAAGTGGGCGTAGTGAGGTTTTGCGATACGATTCGCGGGTGTTCTCCGCCACGGGTCGGCCGATCTCCTGCCGTACAAAGTTCAGGATGTCGTGGATGCGGGCTCCGTCGGCCAGGCACATGTGCCCGGCAAGCAACCCTCGGCGTGGGGAGGTGTCGGCCAGGGCCAAGATGCAGAAAGCCGTCTGCTCGGTGATCCGACGGGAGGGGAAGTTTAACTCTTGCAGCAGCGCCTTGATCTCGTCAACGGTCATCGCTATTCTCCAGGATGCGATGGTTCCTGGCTAGAGTTGTTTGGATGAAATCGAGTTCGTCGGGAGTAATGCCGTAGGCTTCCGCTACTTGTTCATTCAACTGTTGCTCCAGAGATACCCTGGCAACGGGATCCGGCGTCTCCTGCAACTGCCGGGCCAGAGCCGCGATCCGCGGTTCCCGGTCACAGCGAGGGATGGGCATCATATTAAGTTCTGTGGCCGAGACCTGAGTGTTGCCGTTCATAGCGCGGAAGAAGAACTCGATCACGTCGGAGCAAAGGATACCCAACAAATAATAGAGGTCAATTGGGGGAGCGTCAGGGCGGGGTTGAATCACATTGAGGTGGTTTTCCACGAAGTATCCCGCCGCATGCTCCGCGCAGAAGGCTTCCGGGATACAGGCGACCAGACGATGCGGCTGCTCGTCGGCCGTCACCCGTTGGGCCAGTAGACTCAACCCCTGGCTCATCAACCTACGGGTGCGTGGGGTCACCTTCAGGTACGAGGGCCGGTTCTCGCCGGCGCTGCTAAAGGAAAAGGCAAACCGTCTTACATCGGTGGCCCACACGAGGGGCAGTGCGTCATCTTCGGGATCGGAGCGGAGGAGAGGCTTGACCCTGTTCCACACGATAGGCCCCGTCCTGGCCGGGCAGCCGACGGCTGTGCTGGATAGCAGGGGATGATGGCCGAGAATCCTGTCTAATATATCGTAGGTGCGCCGGGTATCGGCCACGAACCATATGCTGGTGCCGTTCAGATGACGGACAACTTGCTCCTGGTTGACCCGGGCGGAAGGCATCTGCTGGACCTCCAGATCCGCAACCGAATGGGCTAAGGCTGTTTTGAGAAGGCGCGTGGGAGTCGGCCGCCGCCGCAAGATCAGTACCATAGTGCCCTGCAGCACGTTCTCAAAGACCTTCTTGCGCTCGGCGATGAGAGTTATTTCTTGCAAGGCGGCTCGTTGCTCGATAAAACGTCGTAGGTTCTTAAAATACAGCCCAGAGAGCATAGAGCGTGGAACGATGTAGCCCAGGACACCACCGGGGCGCATCATTTCTACTCCAGCGTGCAGGAAGAGACCATAGGCGTTAGGGTGCCCATACAGGGAGGCTTCAAAGACTTCTTTCAGTTCTCCATCCAACCGGCTTATTTTATGATAAGGCGGATTGCCTACCACAAAATCGAAAGAGTCCGTCAGACGAAGGGAGGGCTCGTCGTAGGAAAAAAGCCGGGGGGTGCCCAATTCTGCGGCTACTGTTCTCAGCGTGTCCAGGTAATAGATCGGCAGAGGAGGGAGCGAAACACCGGGATGCACATCGGCCCAGAACAGGATGGATGGGCTCAACAGCAAACCCAAATTGAAGCGAGCATATAGGCAGGCGACAGGGTCAACGTCCAGGCCCACAAAGGCGGACAGCACCCGCCGGTACCACATCTCAATAGGAACACCGGCTCGGCGCAATGCTGCAAGGTAGATTCGGATCGCCTCTACCAGGAAAATGCCCGATCCACAAGCCGGGTCAATCAGTCGCTTGTCCAGGATATCGGCGCCGTCCCGGTATCCCACACCATCCAGGATGTATTTCACGATGATGCTGGGGGTGACGTATTGTCCAAGACGCTTGCGCATCTCCTGAGAGACCAGGTGTAGGTAGTCGTGTACCTCCAGGTTCTCCGTGTGGTAGGTGTCGAACAAAGCGCTCTCCCGTAAGAGACGCTCTGGAGGACACCGGTCGGCTTCAGAAGTTCTGACAGGCTCTTCCAGGAGAGAACGACTTATGGAAACTACGTGGGAGGCACCAACAGACAGCCCAAGTCGTCTGGACTCTCGGTACAGGTGTGCAGCCAGGGCGGTGCGCAACTTGCCCGAGAGGACCCGATCATCAATGGTTACATACTGTCTTTTGGTCATCCTACCGCTCCAGAGTCGCGACTCTTAGTCTGACCTACGTTTATTGTACTATGGGAATGAAGCGAAAGCAAATCGCAAGGCACACTGTTACAGGTGACCCGGCGTTTTCCTCGGCCATTGCACGCCGCCAGGCCATCGTCGCCCTGCTCCTGGTGCTCCTGCCCAACCTGGCGCTGACCGCGGTGGGGCTGCTGCTGCATAGGGCGGCGCAGCAGGTGGCTGAAGCGCAGGCGGCGGGCTACTTCGGGCTGGCGCGCTTCCTGCGCCATGTAGGACTGTATGCTTTCCTGCTGCTGCCGATGGGGGTCTGGCTGTGGTGG
>QMOC01000385.1 GCA_003648085.1 Chloroflexota bacterium | reverse complement strand
GCTCGCAAGTACCATCCAGACGTCAACCCAGGCGACCCCCAGGCCGAGGAGCGCTTCAAGGAGATCAACGAGGCTTACGAGGTGCTCTCCGATCCGGAGAAGCGGCGCAAGTACGACCAACTGGGGGCCGAGTGGTATCGCTGGCAGCAGGCTGGCGGCCGGCCGGGTGACTTCGACTGGAGCCGGTGGGTCTCCACGGCCCCCGGGGGGCAGCGCGTCTACGTGCGCTACGGCACGCCGGAGGACCTGCAGGATCTCTTCGGAGAGGGCAGCCCGTTCTCCGACTTCTTCAGCCAGATCTTCGGTGGGATGGGAGCCGCGCCGGGGGGCTTCGAGTATCGCGTCCGCCCTCAGCGTGGGCAGGACTACGAGCAGGAGGTCGAGATCAGCCTGCGGGAGGCCTACCAGGGCACCACGCGCATCCTGCAAAAGTACGGCCGCCGTCTGGAGGTGAAGATCCCACCCGGAGCGCGCACCGGCACCCGCGTCCGCATTGCCGGCGAGGGTGGCCCAGGCGCGGCCGGCGGGGAGGCCGGCGATCTGTACCTGCGCGTCAGAGTGCGGCCCGACCCTCAGTTTGAGCGCCGGGGCGACGACCTGTACGTGACGGTGCCGGTGGACCTCTACACAGCAATCCTCGGTGGCAAGGTTCGGGTGCCGACGCTGAACGGGGCCGTGATGCTCACCATCCCACCTGGCACGCAGAACGGGCGCGTCTTCCGTCTGCGAGGCAAGGGTATGCCCCGCTTGCGGCAGCCTGAGCAGCATGGTGACCTGTACGCCAAGGTGGACGTGCGGCTGCCGACGCATCTCACCCCGCGCCAGCGAGAACTGTTCGAGGAACTGCGACGCATTTCGTGAGGCAGGGCAAGTTGCCAACTTGCTTTACGGAGGAGGATAGTAGCGCATTATGATGACCACGCGAGAACAAACTGCCTGTATCACAATCACCGTCGCCGCCCGCCGGACAGGGCTGTCGCCGAGCACCGTCCGTCGCTACATCCGACTAGGGTTGGTGAGCGAGGTGCTGACCGAAGCCGATCTGGCCGAACTGCGCCGCATCCGCCGCCTCACCGATCTGGGGGTCAACCTGGCCGGCGTTGAGATCATCCTGCATATGCGCCGCCAGATCGAGAGTTTACGAGAGGAAGTGGCTCGGTTGGAGAGACTGGTAGCATCTTCGACACTGCTTGAAGTCCCTGAGACGTGGCTACGACCATTGCTGTCGGATCGGGGGGATATCGAATGACGATCAGCGAGGGACGTGCACTCGGGACGAGGAATAAGATCGCAAGGTCGCAAGATGTACCCACAGAGCACGATTTGTGGCAGCGGGCCATCGCTGGCGACCGGGAGGCGTTCATCCGTCTGATTGAGCGTCACCTGGATAGCCTGTACCGCTTCGCCGCCCGCGAGATCCGTTACCGCCGGGCCTTGGGAGACCTGGAACCCGACGAGGTCACGCCGGAGGAGGTGGTATCTGAGACGGTCCTCGCGGCGTTGCGTGAGTTGGCCCGCAGGCCCTGTCGCGCCTCCTTCAAAGGTTGGCTGCGCCACCTGGCCCTGCAGATCATCAAGCGATGGGCGCGTCGCAGCCGGGAGCGGCGGTATCACGAGCGCATACATCTGGAGGATGTGCTTCCTTCCAGTCAACTGCTCTTTGCCTATTACCAGCCCGACGCTGCCCTGACCTGGGAAGACGTCCTCCCTGACCGCAGCACGCCTATGCCCGAAGAAGCCCTTGAGATCCGGGAGGCGTGGGAGGAACTGGAGGCGATGGTCAACCGCTTGCCGGCAGACGAGCGCGAAGTCTTTACGCTCCGCGCCATCGAGGGACTGCGGTTCGACGAGATCGCCGCTATGCGCCAGCAGCGGATCCGGGAGGTCAAGGCGCTGTATCGGCAGGCGCGGGAGGTTCTGCGGGAGCAATTGGCCGACCGGATGGTCGCCCGCATCACGTGACTAAAGGAGAGCAAATGAGCAGGGTAGAACACGGACACGATTGGGTATTTGAACATCTGGCCGCTTACATGGACGGCGATCTGAATGAAGAGGAGACGAGAGAGGTCGCTGAGCATTTGGCCGCGTGTACTCTGTGCCAGCGCCGGCTGAACGAACTGCGCAGTGTGGAAGACGCCTATGCCAGCGGGCCGGAGGAGAAGCCCTCGGCTGCATACCGTGCAGCGTTGGTGGAGCGGGTGCGGGCTGCACGAGGGCCGCGTCGCTACGACCTGGTCACAGTTGGCGACCTGGCCGACCTGAGCGATTTTCGTAGTGAACACTACCCGGTGCTGAGCCTGTATCTGGACGTAAGTCCGCCAGAGCGTGAGAACAGGAAACACATAGCCAAGTTCAAGCGACTGTCCCGCGAGGCCGAGGAGCGGCTGGGCACGGCCTCTCGACCGTACCTGCGCGCCTTTCGGTCCGAAGTCGAACGGCTGCGGGACTGGCTGGAGCACGCATACGACGGCACCGGACGCGGGCTATCAGTCTTCACCAGTAGCGAGCATGGCCTGTGGTATGCCTTCCGCCTGCCGGTGACCGTGCGCGACCGGTTGATCGTCTCCGACCGCCCCTACATCCGCCCGCTGGTGACGCTGGCTGACGAGTATGAGCGATATGCGGTGTTGTTAGTGGATAAGAAGATAGCGCGCTTGTTTATGGTTTATATGGGTGAAATTGAGGAGTACACCGAGGTGCTGGACGAAGTTGTACCCCGGCCCAAAGCGGGAGGGTGGTCGGCCGAGAAGTATCAGCGTCACCATGATATGCATGTTCTCTGGCACGTTAAGAACGCCGTCGAGGTACTGAAGCAATTTTACCCGGCCGAGGGGTGCGACTGGCTGGTTATCGGTGGTACCGAGGAATCACTGGCCGAACTACGCGCCCAGTTGCCTAAGGCGTTGAGAGAGCATCTGGCGGGTGAACTTAGCATCTCCCTCAAAGCCGGCGCCGACGAGATATTGGCTCGCGTGCTGGAGATTGAGCGAGCAACCGAGCGGCGCGTAGAGGCGGAGCGCGTGGAACGGCTGATCACCACCGCTCTAAAAGGCGGCCCGGCAGTGCTGGGCTTGGCGGATACATTAGTGGCCATCGTCGAGGGACGGGTGATGATGCTCATCCTTGAGGCGGATTTCCGCGAGCCTGGCTTTGAGTGCGAGAATTGTCACTATCTGACGATGGTCGAGCGCCCGGCCTGTCCCCTATGCGGTGCGACAATGATCCCCCAGGTGGACATAGTGGAGCGGGCTGTCGAGCGAGCGTTGGATCAGCAGGCCCAGATCGAGGTTCTGCGTGGTAAGGCGCGTGCTCGCCTGACTGAGTACGGCCACATCGGTGCATTGCTGCGTTATTAGCCTGAGGTACGTGTTTACCGGCTCGTGTCTGGTGCAGCGGATAGGCAACGGATAAGCGGATAGGCGGGCACCACGGGCCAGGACGGCGCGGCATCTTATCGAATGAATGATGGTTGAGACTGATTCACCGCCGCGCTATCTGCTTATCCGCTTTTCATCCGTTGCGCCTTGACCCCGGTAAACAATTACAGCCTGAGAATGTATC
>QMOC01000384.1 GCA_003648085.1 Chloroflexota bacterium | reverse complement strand
CCTGCGTGGACTGCGACCTGCGGGACACGTGCGACATCACCGAGGCCAACGAGGGCTGCTGGGGCTGGTGTCCCTCCTGTGCCGACTGCCTGTGGGCACAGGACATCGTGCGCTGCCCGTGAAGGAGCAGGAGATCTATGCCTGCCATTGAAACCGAGAATCTGACCAAAACCTATGGCTCGCTGATCGCCGTGGACCACATTTCCTTCGAGGTGCGGACAGGGGAGGTGTTCGCCCTGCTGGGGCCCAACGGGGCCGGCAAGACGACCACCATCCGCATGCTCACCGGCCTGACCCGCCCCACCGCCGGCGATGCCCGTGTGCTGGGGTTCGATCTGCGCCGGGACCTGCCCCGTATCAAGAAACATATCGGGGTCGTGCCGGAGCGCTCCAACCTGTACGACGAACTCTCGGCCTTTGATAACCTGGTCTTCGCCATGCAACTCTACGGTGTGCCGCGACGGGAACGCGGCGCGCGGGCGGATGAACTCCTGCGCCGCTTCCGCCTGGAGGGGAAACGGGACGTGCCCTTCGCCCGCCTCTCGCGGGGGATGCGGCGAGCGCTGACCCTGGCCGCCGCGCTGGTCCACCGCCCCCGGCTGCTCTTCCTGGACGAGCCGACGGTGGGGCTGGACGTGGTCAGCGCCCACGGGCTGCGGGCGCTCATCGAGCGGCTGCGGGGGGAGGGGGTGACCATCTTCCTGACCACGCACTACCTGGAGGAGGCGGAGCGGCTGGCCGATCGGGTGGCGCTGCTGGTGCAGGGGCATATCGTGGCACTGGATACGGTGGAGGGACTCAAGGCCCGGGTGCGGCGAGGGAGCACGGTGGAGGTACACCTGGTCGGTGCGGCGGGCGAGGAGCGATTGTGCTTTCACGGCGAGGATACGGAGGCTGCCCTGCGCCTCGCTTTGGCCCATGCCGAGGCAGAGGGGAAGCAGGTGGTGACCATAAACACACTTCAACCCACGCTGGAGGAGGCTTTCATCGAACTCACAGGATTAAGCGCCGAGGTAATGTTGGCCGAGAAGGGGAGTAGCAATGTGGCGTGATGACCTGCGCGGCATCTTTTACATCGCCCTCAAGGACATGCGGGCTTACTATCTCAAGCCACCCAACATCAGTTGGGGGATACTCTTCCCCGGCGCGCTCATCCTGGCCTTCGCCATCCGCACCCCCGGCGACCTGCGGGTTCTGGCCCCCGGCCTGGTGACGATGACCGCCCTCTTCAGTGCCACCTCGATGGAGGCCATCGTCATCACCTTTGAGCGGCGAACGGGAGCCCTGGAACGGTTGATGCTGGCCCCCATCACCCTGCCGGCGATGCTGGCGGGGAAAGTATTGGGCGGGGTCCTCTTCGGGCTGGCGATCAGCGCGGTGGTGCTGGTGGGGGTGACCGCCGGCTTCGGCCTGGCGGCCTGGCGTCTGGCCCCGGCGTTTCTGGCGCTCCTTCTTTCCACGGCAGCCTTCTCCGCGCTGGGAGCCCTTGTCTCCGTGGCCGTGCGGGAGGTCTTCGAGGCGCAGACGCTGGCCAACCTGCTCCGTTTCCCGATGATCTTCCTCTGCGGCGTGTTCGTGCCCCTGAGCCGCCTGCCCGCCGTCCTGCAGGTGCTGGCCAGAGCCCTGCCGCTGACCTACGCGGTAGAGGCTGTGGAGGCGGCCCTGCTGGGCACGCCCGGCTGGCCGATGGCTTTTGATCTGGCGGTGCTGGCCGGGTTCACAGCGCTGCTCTTCGCGCTGGCTGCGGTCATCCTACGGCGGCGGCTGGATTGAACCTTCACGTCGGCACCAGGAGCATCGGCTTAAGGGAAACGAGGGGCTCCGGAGACCGCAACTCGCTGTGGAAGGGCCTGAGCGAAGCACGAACAAGTTCGGGCCTCCACTTATGCAACACGTGGCTTCCTTGACAATTGTGCCGTGCCGTGAGAGAATGGTATCACGGCACGATGTATTTCTACTATCCCAGGGAGATTGCCACGCTCAACGAAGGTATCGCCTGCGTCCTCGTTCTGTTTGTCTCCATCCTCTCCTCAATGATCGGGATAGGCGGGGGGACGCTATATATGCCGCTTCTATTGGTGCTGGGGGTTCCTTTTCATCAGTCAGCGCTAGTCAGCCAGTTTATCATCCTGGTGGCATCGCTTTCGGCCACACTGGTCTACGGGCGGGCGAGGCGGGTGGATTGGAAGTTGGCGTTGTGCATTGAGCCGCTGACATTCACGACGGCCTTCATCGGCGGCTATTTCTCCAGCGCAGTCAGCGTGAGGATGTTGAAGGGGGTACTCGCTCTTCTTTTGCTCTCCTCCGGGTGCCTGATGCTGTATCCGGTGCATTTCCTCAATGATGGCGGGCTGCTGACCGGCCGGCGGGGATGGCACCGCCGTTTCGCCAACCGCGAGTATCAGGTCAACCTGGCTATCCTGATGCCGGTCACGGCACTGGCCGGCCTGCTTGCCGGTGCGGAGGGCATCTCGGGGGGCCTTTTGAAGGTTCCAGCGATGGTGTTGTTGGGCGATGTGCCGATGGACATTGCCGCCGCCACATCGGCGTTGATGGTCACGTTCACAGCAGCGACTGGGTTGTTAGGCCATCTGATGGCCGGCCGCCTGAATCTGGCTTTGGCCCTGCCGCTGGCCGTGATCGCCTCCGTTGGTGGGCACATTGGGGCCCAGTTAGCCCCTAAGGTGGGCCGGAAATGGCTCAGGCGGGTCTTCGCCGTGGTGATTATCCTCATAGCCGGATGGTTGCTGTGGGGAGTGCTGGTTGTTGAGGGGTAATGATAGGGAGAATCAAGGATTTAAAGGCGTATCTCTTCCGTCCCAGAGGGAAAGACACCGTTTTCATGGGCCTGCGCTGGCTGGCTTTGCTGCTGGTCCTCATCCTTTCCCTCTTCAATCCCTTCACCGTGGGCGTGTTGCTCCCTATGTCCACCGTGTTCCCTGCCGTCGTCGTCTACAACCTCCTGATGCAGGCACTGGGTCGCCTCTTCGTCTGGCCCCGCCGCCCCCTCAACCTCCTGGCCCTGGACGCGCTGGTCGCCGCCGTCGCCATCTACCTGACAGGGGGCTTCCACTCCAGTTTCTTCGTCATCTTCTATTTCATCGTCGCCGGTGCCGCTTTTTACCTGAACCTGGTGCAGACCGTCGTCGTGGCCCTGCTGCTCCACGTCCTGTACGTCACCATCTGCCTACTCAACCCGGCCAGCCATCAGTTTCCTTACACTATCTACAGCGTGGTGGTCAAATCGGCACTGCTGCCGTTGGTCGCCATCCTGTGCGCCCTGTTCCTGGAGCAACTCCGCCAGGAGCGTCAGGAGACGGAGCGGGAGAGAGCACTGGTCTCCCGCCTCACCGCCCTGAACGAGATTTTCCAGCAATTGAGCACCAGCCTGGATCTCCAGCACGTGCTACAGACGGTGGTCACGGCCTCCTGCCGCGTCCTGGAGGCGGACGTCGCGTTTGTCTCCCTGGTTGAGGAGGACGGGCGTCGCCTGCGGCCGGCGGCGGTGCACGGGATGGACAGCGTATCTCTGGCCGATGTGCGCTGGCCGATGGAGGACGAACT
>QMOC01000383.1 GCA_003648085.1 Chloroflexota bacterium | reverse complement strand
GCGCTCTGCCTGTATCCCGGCCTGTTCGGCCAGGAAGACGATCTGGCCGATGACATCCGTTTGCCGGACACCTTCGGCCAACATAAGTCTATAGGGCCTGCGCCGTGCGGCCCGCAGCGATTCATGGACGGCGTTGCGGCCGTAGAGAATCTCACGCATAGGGCACGCTTTCCTCCCTCAATCTCCACACCCTCTGTTCGGGGTCATAAGTCACTTCTTCCTGCCGCTTCAGCCACTTCTCCACGTAGATCGCCATTCTCACCGCTCCACCCGCCATGTCGGTCCCTCGCGCCGGTCCTCGACCACGATGCCGAGTTCCGCCAGTTGGCGGCGCAGCGCGTCCGCCTGCTCCCAGTCCCTGGCCTCACGATACCGCTCGCGGATGCCCAGAATGATGTTCATCAGTCCCTCAACCAACTCGCCGCCGGCCCCCTGGGTCAGATCATCGGGGATGATGCCCAACACCTGCCCGCCCAACTCGCGGTAGAGGCTATCTATCGCCGCCAACGTGCCCCGGCTCACCGGCCGCCCCGAAGCCAGCAGTGCGTTCACCTCCCTGTTGAGGTCAAAAAGGGCGGCAATGGCCTTAGGCGTGTTGAAATCGTCATCCATTGCAGCCATAAACGCCCTCCGATGAGCATCGAGGTCGGTGATATAAGAGAGGTCCGCTGTACCAGCCCGGGGGGCCTGCTCCATCCGCATGCGCAATGTGCGCACGGTATTATGCAGCCGCTCGATCCCGCGTTCGGCGGCCAGCAGCGCCGCGCGGGTGAAATCCACCGGAGACCGGTAGTGGCTCGAGAGGACGAAGAAACGGAGGGCATCTGGGCTGTAGAGTCTGAGCGCATCCTTGATGGTAAGAAAGTTACCCAGACTCTTGCTCATCTTGACCCCATTGACGGTCAGGGAGCCAACCAGAACCCAGTAGCGGGCGAAGGGCTTGCCGGTTGCAGCCTCCGCCTGGGCGATTTCGCACTCGTTGTGAGGGAAGATGTTGTCCAGCCCACCGCCGTGGATGTCAAAGGTCTCGCCCAGGTACTTGGTTGACATCGCCGAACATTCGATGTGCCAGCCCGGATAGCCCCAGCCCCAGGGCGAGGGCCAGCGCAAGATGTGCTCCGGCTCGGCGTGCTTCCACAGCGCGAAATCGGCCGGATGGCGCTTCTCCTCCCTCACCGCCACCCGTGCCCCCGGCTCCAGTTCCTCGACCTTGCGCCCGGAGAGTTTACCGTACTCGGCGAACTTCTCCACTGAGAAGTAGACATCACCTGCTTCTGTCTCGTAGGCGTACCCCTTCTCCAATAGCGTCTTGATCATCTCAATTTGCTCAGGGACGTGGCAACTGGCACGGGGAGAGATGTTGGGGCGGACCACCCTCAAAGCATCCATATCCTCGAAGTAGGAACGGGTGTAGGTCTCCACCACCTCCATCGGCTCGACCCGCTCCCGTCGGGCTCCCTTGAGGATGCGATCCTCACCGGTATCTAGGAGATGCCCCACATCGGTGATGTTCTGGACGTAGCGGACTTTATAGCCCAGGTAGCGCAGATAACGTACCACTACGTCCATTGCCACATAGGTCTTGGCGTGCCCCAGATGGGCGTGGTCATACACCGTCGGACCACAGACGTACATTCCCACTCGCCCCTCTTCCAGTGGTTCAAAGGGCTCTTTCTCACGGGTCAGGTAGTTGAAAATGTGCAGCCCCATTGTCATCCTCCACGGCAACTTACCTCGTCAGCCGGGCAAAAAGCATACGCCCGGCTGCCGTCTGTAGCACCTTAGTCACCACAACTTCCACTTTTCGGTTGATATAGGGTTCCCCATCCTCCACCACGACCATCGTGCCGTCGTCGAGATACCCTACCCCCTGGCCGGCCTCTTTGCCTTCCTGAATGATCTTAACGGTGAGCGATTCACCGGGGAGAAAGACGGCTTTGACGGCGTTAGCGAGTTCGTTGATGTTGAGGACTCTCACTCCCTGCAACTCGGCCACACGATTGAGGTTATAATCGTTGGTGACGATGGGACAGCGCAATTTCTTCGCCAGCAACACCAACTTATCGTCTACCTCGTGCACACCCTCGATGTCCATATCGGTGATGCGCACCGGTGTGGTGGATTCACTCTGGAGCCGGCGCAACATGTCTAGCCCGCGGCGTCCACGGTTGCGACGCAGGGCGTCGGGGGAATCGGCGATGTGCTGCAGTTCGTTGAGCACAAAGCGCGGCACCAGCATTTCGCCCTCGATGAACCCGGTACGGCTGATGTCGGCGATGCGCCCATCAATGATGACGCTGGTGTCCAGGAGTACAGGTTTGCGCCCGTTGCCTTTCTCCTCCAGCCCCTCACTCCGCCCCGGCAGTCGTCCGCGGACGGCGTTGAAGATGTCACGCTGGCGGATGATCATCACCATGATGCCCAGACCACCAAAAAGGACGGCGGCAACGAAGGGCAGGATCTGGCTGAAGGGCGGCGGAAGCAATGAGAGGGGGAACGCGAGCAGGGCAGCCACAATCAAACCAATGACCAGCCCGAGAGTGGCAGCCAGCAACTGGTGCGCCGGCGCCTGGCGGATGCGCTTGCGCAAGGCCACAAAGGGCCGCACCGTTACATAGGGCGTCAGCACCAGGCCCACCAGTGCGCCGATGAGCAGAAAAATCGCTGCATACTGGTACGGTGAGCCACCCAATTGGCCTGCTATGTGGAGGCCCAAAAAGCACCCCCCAATAGCCGCCAGGATCATGCCTATGATACGGGAAATGAACTCAGCACTCATAAATACCTCCCTATGATAAGACCTGGTCCGCGAGGCCAATACGAGAACAGGTGAGCACCAGCAAGGCCCTCACCTGCCCTAAGGCACCCCACACAGCCTGATGCCGGCGTGTCTGGGTGCGGTTCTCGTGTTTAGCCGAACAACTTCGCGGTATGAGATGGATAAAGTAATGAATACACACAAGCGAACCGCACAACGAATGAAGGAAGGGATACCGCCGATAAGGCTGATAAGGCCAAGTGTTTATATCTTAGCACATTCGCCCCAAAAGTCAACGGCTTCCTGCTCCCTTGTCCCACCTGGTGGAGAAAGCAGGTATCGAAAGACCATCCGGAGGCGCCACTTCAGCGGGGTTCTCCGGCTGAAGCCGGACGTCCTGCAGATTTAGCCACACTCTTTTTCATACACTCAGAAATCAATCGGCAATGGCTCGCCCAGGACGGGAACCGGATGCCGCACGTTCACGTCCCACCAAGCCAGCGCCAATGCCAGATACTCCCGCGTCTCCCACGTGACCCGCCGGATGGTGTAATCCTGCCGATCGGCGAGGGCGGCGACGACGTCCATCCCCAGCGCGTCGCAGAGGTAGAGCGCACGAGCAGCGTGGAAACGCTGGGTGACAATCACCGCCCGCTCCACGCCGAAGATAGTCCGTGCCCGGTAGCAACTATCGTAGGTGCGCCGGCCGGCGTAGTCCAGCACGATGTCCTCCTCCGGCACCCCCAGACGGACCGCGTACTCCAGCATACGTTGGGGTTCGTTGTAGTCTACGAAGCGGTTATCGCCGCT
>QMOC01000382.1 GCA_003648085.1 Chloroflexota bacterium | reverse complement strand
GTTCGTACAGTGCTGTCGTCTCTCCATCCGGCTCCACGCCCAGTTCCTCCGCCAGGGCACGGCGGCAGGCTTCGTACTGCGCCAGCGCCGCCCCCCGCTGCCCGCTCCACGCCAGCAGCCGCATCACCTGTCGGTGCGTCGCCTCCCGCCACGGCTCCAGCGCCAGCAGGCGCCGGGCAAAGCGCAACCCCCGCTCGTACTCGCCACACCGGCTGTGGTGCGCGACCAGTTCCCCCAACACCCAGGCCACCCGCTGGCGCCAACGCTCCCGTTCCCCTACCAGCCAGACCTCGAACTCGGCACACCCGTCCAGGTACAGCCCTGCCAGGAACTCTCCCCGGTACAGTTCTGCAGCCGCCGCCAGCGCAGCGGCGTCACCCTGGGCCTCCAGTTCGTCAAAGGCGACGATGTCCAACCAGTACGGGGCTGCCCGTGTGAACTGGACGGTGTGACGGTCGGCCTCCAGGCAGCCGGGCAGGAGGGCGGAGATTCTGCTCAACACCCAACTGAGATTGGCCCGCCCCCGGACCTCGGTTTGATCTCCCCAGAACAGGTCCACCAACCGCTCCCGGGGGATGGGTTGGTCTTGCACGGCCAGGTAACCCAGGAGCGCCAGTGCCTTGCGGGACTTCAGGCTGCGCACCGGCTCTCCATTCCGCTCCACCTGCACGGTGCCCAGGAACCGCAGACGGATGACATTCTCCACCTCGTCCCCTCCAGGTTGACAAGGAGTTGACAAAGAGTCGGCAAAGAGTTATCCAAGGGTTTGGGACTATACTATAGCAGGGTTTGTGTCCTGTGACAAGGTCGGTCAATCCTCCCAATTCGTTGTTATATTCGGGCCAAGCAAACGTCCCCGCTCAACTTGACGTAAATTTCGATGCGCAGAGAAAAGAGACCCCTGTATCGTGCCTACTTGCTGCGCTGCTGGCAGGAAGGAGAAGCGGCACCCGGCAAGGAGCCCCGCTGCCGTTTTTCTGTGGAGGAAATCCTGCATAAGCGACGCCGGAAGGGGTTCGACAACCTGGAGGCGCTGCTCGACTTTTTGCGGGCCGAGTTGGGCAATGAAGCAATGAACAATGAAGCAATGAACAATGAAACAATGAACAATGAACAATGAGCAATGAGCAACTCGCGAAGGGATATGATGTGCGGGAAGGATACAAGTAGACAAGTAGACAGGAGGTGTGCGGTGAAAAGATAGCGGGTTCTCATAGGTGTGTTGGCGGTGGGGCTGCTCCTGACCATTGCGGTGGGGCTGAGCCAGGCCCAGGGGGCAGACGGCGACGGCATCCCCGACTTCTTTCAGGGCAAAGCAATCCTCCAGCAGGGTGCACCCCAGACGGATGACATCGCCCGGAAATTGCAGAAACTCAAGCAACTGCGCGACGCCGGCCTGATCACATCTCAGGAATATGAGGAGAAGAAGGCCGAGATCCTATCGGACCTCTGATCGGCGGGAAGACAGGCCGGGATGGCAACGGGAGAGAGGGCGGCGGGAGGGGTCTGACCGCCCTCTGAAGGAAATTCGCACCGGGAGGGCGACCGATCAACCCGCCCGGTCTCCGGCAACAACTCCGACGAGGCGGTCATCACGGTCAGTGGGACGAGGATGTACCTGCCGCTCTTACTCAGGAGTTACTGATTCTCGAAAGGAGGTGATGCGCAGGGGCGTGAAACGTGAAGCGTGAAACGTAGGACGTGAAACAAATAAACAGGTACACAAGGAGGCGTATGATGAAAAAGCAGCGAATTCTCATCGGTATGTTGGTGCTGGGACTGCTTTTAGTCTTGGCGGTGGGACTGAGCCAGGCCCAGGGGCCGGAGCCGCCGGGGAAGGCGCAGCCGCAGGGCGACCTCTCCATCGAGGCGACGGTGAGCAGCAAGTTCAGTTACCAGGGGGTGCTCAAGGAGGGCGGTCAGCCGGTGACCGGCAGCCGGGATATGGTCTTCCGCCTCTACTCCGACTCCGGTTGTTCCACCCAGGTGGGCAGCGACATCGTCAAGAACGGGGTGCAGGTGACCGACGGTCTCTTCAGCGTGGAACTGGAGGTGGAGCAGAGCATCTTCAACGGCCAGGCGCTGTGGCTGGAGGTGGAGGTAGGCGGCACCAAGATAGGCTGCCAGGAGATCCTGCCCGTGCCGTATGCGATGGGGCTCGTTTTACCGTACACCGGCGTAGGTTCCACGCAGGCCCTGTCAGACCTTTTCTACCTGCAGAACACCGGCGGCGGTCGAGTTCTCCACACGGTGGCTATCTCAGATACGGCTGTGTGGGGGGAAACCACCAGTGGTTGGGCCGGCGTTGATGGGCGCGGTGGTACTAATGGCGTCTATGGTTTCAGCAGTACAGGTCGTGGCGTATATGGCCGCAGCGACAGCGGCAGCGGTGTGTACGGCTACGCCGCCGCCGATAGTGGCATCAACTATGGCGTGGAAGGTGAGAGCAACTCCGCCTCCGGCTACGGCGTGTATGGCCACAGCGTTTCTGGTACCGGTGTCTACGGCTATAGCGATAACCTTCGAGCCGTGCACGGCTACAGCCCTTCTGGTATTGGTGTGTATGGCCACAGTTGGACCGAGTATGGTGTTTGGGGTTCAAGTGGCACCGGTTCCTATGGCGTGGTGTCTCCAGACAAGATGCTGGCCCCAGCCTATGACATTGGCAACCCCGATGTAGCCGAGTTCTACGCTGCTGCTTCCTCTGACCTAGAGGCCGGCGATGTCGTTGTCCTTGACCCTGCGGGTGGGCTCAAGTTGCGCCGTGTTACCAAAGCCTATGACACGACTGTGGTAGGTATCGTTTCCACTGAACCGGGTGTCACCCTGGGCGTCAAAGATGGCGACATCATCCCCGGTAGCAATGAGGGTGAAGTCCCTCTCGCCTTGGTCGGTCGTGTGCCCTGCAAAGTCTCTGCTGAGAACGGCCCCATTGCCGTAGGCGACTTGCTCACGACTTCATCTACTCCAGGCCACGCTATGCGGTGCAGTGACCGGTCGGCTTGCATCGGGGCTATCATCGGCAAGGCGCTGGAGCCGTTGGAAGAGGGCACGGGTGTCATCCTTGTGCTGGTCACCCTGCAATAGGAGGGCCGCAATGAGCAAGCGAGTGCTGATCATAATCACGGGTGCCGTCCTCTGCGCCCTGCTGTCCGGCGTCGCCCTGGCCAACGGGACGCCGGCCATAGACTGGCACGTCATCGGCGGCGGAGGCGGGCATATGGAGGCCGGCATCCACAGCCTGGACGGCACCATCGGGCAGGCGCTCGTAGGTCGAGTTGCCAACTCGACCTACGACCTCTGCTCCGGCTTCTGGTGCGGCGCGGCGGCAGGGTTCAGAGTCTATTTGCCGCTAGTGCTGCGAGGGTGGGGCGGCTGATAACGGAACGGGGGGTGGTGGAGCAGGTCTCCCCGTCCCCCAAATTAGCAAATCGGCAAATCGGTAAATCCTGTAAATCCGTGTTCTAAGGAAGCGGAATGAAAACCAGGCAGATTCTCATATAATCCTATTCCCGGCCCTGGCGGTGGGGGTCATCCAGGCCCGGGGGCCGGGGCCGGGCCGGAGGAG
>QMOC01000381.1 GCA_003648085.1 Chloroflexota bacterium | reverse complement strand
TCCTTACTCCCAACGGAACGTCCAGGCCATCGCAACCGCTCCTGCCACCAAGATCCCGACCAGCACCGCCACCTCGGTCAGATGGTCGCCCCAGGGTTCACCAAACCACAGCCCCTGTAGAAGGGTAACGACGTGGGTCAGGGGGAGGAACTTGCTGAAGGAGCGAATGGCCTCCGGCAACTCTTGCAGCGGGATCGTCGCCCCGGAAAGGAAGAGCATCGGGTAAAAGAGAACCATCCCCACCACCTGTGCGACGCGGGCCGTAGGGGCCAGACCGGCAATGATGAAGCCCATAGAGAAGAAACTCAAGGCGGCCAGGGTGAAGCCGACGAGGACGCTCAGTGGGTCACCTTCGAAATGCAGGTTATAAACCACCTTCGCGGCGGCGACGAGCAGAATAATACCCAGCAAAGTTATCGCGAAGTTGACCAGGACCTCGGCCACCAGAATAGTCCGGGGTCGTAGAGGTGTGGCCCGATAGCGGCGCAGGATGCCCTTTTCCCGGTACACGGCTATGCTGATGGCGATGGAGAGGAGCCCGACGGTGGCGATAATCATGGCCGCATAGGCCGGCACCGAGACATCCACCGAACCGCGACCACCGAAGTAAGGGGTTGGTTCGTTACCGTAGATGCTCCCGAAGATAAAAAGCATCATCAGCGGGAAGATCAGGGTGAAGAAGGTGGCCACCGGCTCCCGCAGATAGAGTTTTGCTTCTACCAGGGTCAATTTCCATAAACTGCGCATCGTTCACCTTCGTATAGGATCTGCCATCCGCTCACTCCCGCATCTCCTTTCCGGTCAACGCCAGGAAGACGTCCTCCAGCGACGGCTGCTCGGTGCGCAGGTCACGGAAGCGGACGCCGCCGGTCTCCAGCGCATCCACCACGCCGCCGACCAGCCTGTCGCCTTTCCCGTAGACGACTACCCGCTCCCCGATCTGCTCCACCCGGGTGACGCCGGGGGCCGTCCGCAGCGCAGCCTTGTCCAAGTTTCCCTCCACCTTGAAGATGACCCGACTCTCCGCCCCCAGGGAACTCACCAGATTCTCCGGCGTGTCCAGCGCCACGATCCGCCCCTGGTCAATAATCGCCACCCGGTCGCAGAGCCGTTCCGCTTCCTCCATATAATGCGTGGTCAGGAAGACCGTCTTACCCCGCTCCCGGATCCCTCGCACCAGGTCCCACATCGCCCGCCGGGCCTGGGGGTCCAGCCCGGTGGTCAGTTCGTCCAGAAAGACCAGTTCGGGGTCGTTGACCAGCGCCAGGGCGATGAAGAGGCGCTGCTTCTGCCCACCGGAGAGTTTGGCGAAGGGGGCGTTGCGCTTCTCTGCCAGCCCCAACAGTTCCAGGAGTACTGCCCACTCCTGGCGGGGGAGGGGATGGCGGTAGAAGGCGGCGAAGAGGTCCAGCGCCTCCCAGACTTTGATGCGGTCGGGCAGGGCGGCCTCCTGCAACTGGACGCCGATGCGCTGGCGCAGTGTGTAGCCATCCCGCTGCGGGTCCAGCCCCAGTACTCGCACCGTTCCCCTATCGGGCCGGCGCAGCCCCTCGATGCACTCGATGGTGGTCGTCTTGCCCGCCCCGTTGGGCCCGACCATGCCGAAGATCTCCCCCTCGTGAACTTCGAGATTGAGGTCCTCCACGGCCACCACGTCGCCGTAAACTTTGCGCAGGTTTTCTACTACGATTGTTTCTGTCATCTCATTCCTACCTCCGTTTCAGATTTGTGGTATCCTCAGGCCGGTGCACGCGCCTGACCCAGGATCGCCTCCAGCGCGTCCACGTGGGCGGCGAAAGCATCCCGTCCCTCCCGCGTGACCCAGATCCAGGTCTTGGGCTGCCTTCCGACGAAGGTCTTCTTCACCACCACATAGCCTGCATCTTCTAATACGCGCAAATGGGCGCTCAGGTTGCCGTCGGTGAGGTGAAGCAGGTCACGCAGGAAGGTGAAGTCGGCCTTATCTCCCTCGCCCAGGCTGACCAGCGCGGCCATGATGCGCAGGCGGGTCGGCTGATGGATGATGGGGTTCAATTTGTCAAGGGGGGCGGCAGTGGCGGTGACTTGGCCGCCTTTCCAACTCCTTCGAACTGTTGTATAATTTCGTGTCGGCCTGAGGCACAATTACGATATAGGAGTAGAGCCTGATGAGCAAGCGGTTGCGCATTCTGATCGCCAAACCCGGCCTCGACGGTCACGACCGGGGGGCCAAGGTCGTCGCCCGTGCGCTGCGGGACGCCGGGATGGAAGTCATTTACACGGGGCTGCGTCAGACCCCGGAGATGATCGTCGAGGCGGCCTTGCAGGAGGATGTAGATGGGGTGGGGCTGAGCATCCTGTCGGGCGCGCACATGACGCTGGTGCCCCGGGTGATCGAGGGGTTGCGCCAGGCCGGGCTGGACCGCGTCAAGGTCTTCGTCGGCGGCATCATCCCCGACGAGGACGTGCTGGCGCTGAGGGCGCTGGGCGTGGCAGGCATCTTCGGCCCAGGTGCCAATACCCATGAGATAGCCGATTTCATCCACCAGCAATTGACCGAGGGCTGAGGTGGAACTGGTAGAGAAGGCTCTTGCCGGCAATCGTTACGCGCTGGCCCGGCTCATCTCGCTGATTGAGGATAACGGCACAGAGGCCCGCGCTGCCCTCGCTGCACTTTACCCCCACACCGGTCAGGCTCACGTCGTCGGCGTCACCGGCGCGCCCGGGACGGGCAAGAGTACGCTGGTCAACGAACTGACGAAGGTGTTGCGCGCCCAGGGTACTACCGTCGGCATCGTTGCCGTGGATCCCAGCAGCCCATTCTCCGGCGGCGCGCTGCTGGGGGATAGGGTGCGCATGCGTGATCTGGCGGGCGACCGGGGTGTCTTCATCCGCAGCATGGCCACGCGGGGCAGCCTGGGCGGGCTGGCGCGGGCCACGAGCGATGTGGTCAAGGTGCTTGACGCTGCGGGTTTCTCCGTCGTGCTGGTGGAGACGGTGGGGGCCGGGCAGGCGGAGGTGGACATCGCCCGCACGGCCCACACTACCGTCGTCGTCGAAGCGCCGGGGCTGGGAGACGAGGTGCAAGCGCTGAAGGCGGGCCTGCTGGAGATCGCCGACGTCCTGGTGGTCAACAAGGCGGACCGACCGGGGGCGGCACAGACGGCGCGGGCACTGGAGATGGTGATCAATCGAAACGCCGTTCGTGGAGGAGCAGACGACAACGTATGGCGGCCACCTATCCTAAAGACCATCGCGCTGGACGGCAGCGGCGTGCCGGAGGTGCTGGAGGTAATCGTTGCACACCGCGAGTACCTGCGCGCCAGCGGCTCCTGGGCTGAGCGGGAGCGCGCCCGCGTCGAGACGGAGTTGCGCAACGTCCTCCAACAAGAATTACTCGCCCGGCTGCTGGCGCGGGTGGGGGAGGAGCAGGTACAGGCGTGGGTGGAGCGCATCGCCGCGCGGAAGGTGGACGTGTATACGGCGGTGCGGGCTGTTTTGGGTACGCGGTGAAGAGGGAAGGTATTTCTCTCAAGGGAGAGAGTGGGGAGTTTATGGAGCAGGCTCGGCTATTGACGAACGAAGAGAAG
>QMOC01000380.1 GCA_003648085.1 Chloroflexota bacterium | reverse complement strand
GGCCTTCCACCATCGCATGGGCCGCGTCGCCACCCTCACTGGCGTGCGCTCCTTCTCCCGCTTCGGCGTGCTGCGAACCGACGGCAAGGGGCTGGTCGTCGGTTTTGAGGAGAAACCCCTGGTGGATGCCCTCATCAACGGTGGCTTCTTCGTTTTCGAGCGAGAGGTGTTGAATTATCTGGGAGACAGCGATGACGTGGTATTGGAGAGGGAACCGCTGCAACGGTTGGCCGCTGAAGGCCAACTGGCGATCTACGAGCACCACGGTTTCTGGCGGGCGATGGATACCTTCAAGGATGCGCAGGAGATGAACGTCATCTGGCGTGAAAGCGCACCGTGGAAGATGTGGTAGTGGCTACTAGAGTAAGCAGCGTAAGAGAACAACTCTCTCTCTTTGGGATGGATGACCACTCCCTGCGTGCGGTAGAGCGGGAGGAAGCATACTGGCACCTGCCGACACGCGAGCGGCTACAGGCTTTGCTGGAGGACAGCCTGGACTTTCAGGGTGCTAAGACCGGGTATGCGTCCCATCATCTTCATTCCTTCGCTGCCAAGTTCCCCCCTCAACTCCCCCGGCAGTTTATCCTTGGCCTCACTCGGCCTGGTGAAATCGTGCTAGACCCAATGGCAGGGTCGGGCACGGCGGTTGTGGAGGCCATCCTGTTGCAGCGACAAGGGATCGGCGTGGATATGGACCCACTGGCAGTCCAGATCAGTCAGGTCAAGATAACACGCCTGTCCCCCGGCAACCTGGCCGACGCGGGTAAGCGTGTGCTTACCACGGCGCACCGTCTGCTTGCTGATGGGCGCACACTGGATGGTCTGTTGGAACGTAACTTTGATGATCGGACACGGGATTTCGTTGACTACTGGTTCCTCCCAATCACTCAAAGGGAACTCCTGGCCCTCATCACTGCTATCAATAAAGAGCCAGACGCCGATGTTCGGCGCTTCCTGTTCCTCACAGTATCATCCATCATCGTCACGAAGTCTGGGGGCGTATCATTAGCGCGGGACCTGGCTCACAGCCGTCCTCACCGTGATCTGACGAAGCGACCGCGCAGCGTGCTGGAACAATTCCAGACGCGACTAAGCAAGAATCTCCGTGGCATAATGAGCATGCCGGACGATCGCAACGCCCTCATTGTGCACGGGAATGCCCGACGACTACCCCTGGCCAACGACACCGTCCACCTTATTGTGACTTCTCCCCCCTACGCTAACGCTATTGACTATATGCGGGCTCATAAGTTCTCCCTGGTGTGGATGGGACACCGGATTGCGGACTTGTCCGAGTGGCGCGCACGTTACATTGGAGCGGAACGCCTGGGGAAGTTCTCCCCTCCCTCGTTTCCTCCGGAGACACAGCAGGTCATAGAAGCCCTCTCCCAGCGGGATGAGAAAAAGGCTCGCGTCTTGGCCAAGTACTTCGTCGAGATGCGCGGCGTCCTCAGCGAGATGTATCGCGTACTTCGCCCAGGCGCCGCCGCTGTCATTGTGGTTGGAACATCTACTATGCGGGGGCTCAATGTTCAGACACATCTCTGTCTGGCCGAGATTGCGACAAAGGTCGGGTTTGACTTGGTGCGCATCGCCGAACGTCGCTTGGATCGAGATCGGCGAATGATGCCCGCCCGCTTTGGCCAAAAGGGAGCCAGCCAGATTGAGGAACGGATGCACCACGAGTACGTGGTTGGTCTGCTAAAAGCGGAGGAGAAATGAGCAGACTTCAGCACCTTCGAGGCGAATATCATCGCAGAATCTGCCAGGACATCCTGGGAGAGAAGAAAGGCATACTGAACAACGCCGACAGTGGGAGCAAAACTAGCCGGGAACTGGCGCGGGGGATCGCAAAACGTCTACCATATCCATTGTCCACTCGCCCGCCTTCAGGACAGACTGTAGGGAGCCTGTTTGAGAAAGTAACAGCCTGGTTCTTAGAAGAGGCTCTCCAGATGCTGGCACATATACGGCCTGGTAAATGGGGCTTCTTTGTGGCTGAGGCGAGAACGCCTGCAAGGAATATCACCTACTTTGAACAATACGAGCATCTAGCATCCCTAAGTCGCATCATTTCTGACCACCCAGAACTTGCCGCAGTGCTGGGCTCCGAATACCTTGTTAAGCCTGACATCCTCATCGGACGTTATCCTCTGGATGACGCAGAGATAGACGCACGAGAGATCATCCTGCGAGGAAGTGAAGACATTGCCCGCTTAACTCCTCTGCGTAAGAAGAATCGTGCACAAGGGACCTTGATCCTCCACGCCAGCATCTCTTGCAAATGGACGATTCGAAGCGATCGTTCCCAGAACATACGTACAGAAGCACTGAACTTGATCCGTAATCGGAAAGGCCATACCCCTCACATCGTCGCTGTCGTTGCCGAGCCAATGCCTACCCGTATTGCCTCCCTTGCCTTGGGGACCGGGGACATAGACTGCGTCTACCACTTCGCGTTGCCTGAGCTGATCGCAGCCGTCCGAGAATCCGCCAACGAAAGCCAGCAAGAGATGCTAGAGACCCTCATTGAAGGACGCCGATTACGCGATATCGCCGATCTACCTTTTGACCTAGCGGCATAACCGGAAGCAAGATGAAGAACAAACAACCACATCCTTTTTGGCTCGACCGCCCCGTTTTCGTCACCGGCTGCGCCGGTTTCCTGGGCTCCTGGCTGACCATTGCCCTGGTCGAGGCGGGGGCCACCGTCGTCGGCCTCATCCGCGACGAGGTATCCTTCTCCAACCTGCGCAGATCCGGCTACCAGGAGCGTATCACCGTCGTGCGCGGCGACGTGACCGACTATGTCTTCGTGGAGCGGGTGCTCAACGAGTACGAGATTGACACCGTCTTTCACCTGGCGGCCCAGACCATCGTCACCATCGCCAACCGCGCCCCCCTCTCCACTTTCGAGAGCAACGTCAAGGGTACGTGGACGGTGCTGGAGGCTGCCCGGCGTTCGCCCAAAGTCACTCGCGTGGCGATCGCCTCCTCTGACAAAGCCTACGGCGCGCACGAGAAACTGCCCTACACCGAGGATGCCCCCTTGCTGGGCTGCCACCCCTACGACGTGTCCAAAGCGTGTGCCGACCTCATCGCCCGCGCCTACGCCGCCACCTACGACCTGCCGGTCGCCGTCACCCGCTGCGCCAACCTCTACGGCGGCGGCGACCTGAACTGGAGTCGCATCGTTCCAGGCACAATGCGCAGCGTCATCCGAGGCGAGCGTCCCATCGTCCGCTCCGACGGCACCCCCTTGCGCGATTACCTCTACGTAAAGGACGCCGTCCACGCCTACCTGACGCTGGCCGAGCACCTGGACGAGCCGGGGGTGAGGGGCGAAGCGTTCAACTTCGGGATGGACGCCCCCAAATCTGTCCTGGAGATGATCCAGGCCATCATCGCCGTCTCCGACCGTCCGGAGTTGGAGCCGGTTGTGCTGGCCGAAGCCCCAAATGAGATCCAGGCTCAATATCTGGACAGCAGCAAGGCCCGCCGTGTGTTGGACTGGACCCCCCGTTACTCGCTTGAGGAGGGGCTGCGGGAGACGATGGAGTGGTATCGGG
>QMOC01000379.1 GCA_003648085.1 Chloroflexota bacterium | reverse complement strand
TCCCATGCCTCCAGATCCTCAGGTGGAGCCGCCGCAGGCACGGCCCCCACGGTGGTATACGTCACTGGGATGACGTTGAGCAGTGTCACCTTCTTGATCCCCCTCTCGGCAGCCAACTTGGCCGCCGCCTTCACCGCCGCGAGGGAGTAATCCGAACCGTCTACGCAAACCAACATTTTTTTCATTTCTTGTTCCTCCTCATACTTGATTAGATTGATCGTTTCAACCAACTTGTGGCGGCGAACCGGCAGGCTACACAACACGAGTAGCGAAGGATCGGCGGCGGGCGCTTCCGCCCGGGGCCGCACCCCGAAAGACACATACATCTCCGGCGCATCTCTTTTCCCTCCCTGTCCCTCCCCCGCGCGCAGGGGAGGGAAATTACAGCACCGCCAGCGCCAGCCCAAAGATGTATCCCGCCAGCGTGCTGAACACCGTCACCAGCCCCACGTAGACCCAGGTGCGCTTCGGCCCCAGAATCTTGCTCGTCACCAGGATGGATTGCAGGCTCAGTTCCGGGTCGGCGATCAGATAGGCTAGCAGCGGTCCCCGATGCATCCCCAGGTCCAGGAACATCCGCGCGATGGGCACCTCCACCAGCGTGGGAAAGTACATAAAGACGCCGAACAACACCCCCATCAAATTGGCCCAGATGGTATTGCGCCCTGCCAGCGTCTGGATCCAATGCTCCGGGATGATCGCCTTGACCATTCCGGCCCCAAAGACGCCTACCACCAGGAGTGGGAAAATCTGCTTGACAAACTTGTACGTCTCCCACAGCCAGGCCGCCAGCAGGTGACGCTCCAGCCCGCGCGCCGCCACGACCACCGCCGCCAACAACACCGCCTCGCCCAGGAAGCGACCCGTGAAGCCTATCACCAGGCTGCCGCCGCTCTCTACCTGCGGCGCGGCAATGAGCAACGTCACCGCCACTAACCCCAGTGAGGCCCATGTCCAGCCGGTAAAACCTTTCATCACGTTTCTCAGGCCCAGCCAGGCGGCCGGCGTGATCAGCAGCAACATCAAAATCAAGGCCGCACCCCGCAAATCCAGGTGCATCCCGTCCAGGGACGCCAGCAGCCCTGCCGGCATGTCAAACGGCAGAGTGACCGAGAACCAGGCGCGGGTCAGCAGATCCACCTGGAGCGTGCCAACGACGAGGACGCCGATCAGCAGGACAAAGAGCCACCACACGGCCGGGTTGACCTGCGCCCGTTGGCTGAACAGCCCAACGTCTTCTTGCGCGCCGGTCTTGTCCCCAAACAGCCAGGCCATGATCAGCCCGATGCCGATACCAAAGACAATGCAGAGGACGACGCGGGCGGTGGCGATGTCCATCCCGATGGCCGCGCCGGTGTAGGCAATGGCCAGAATGTTGACCGCCGGCCCGACAAAGAGAAAAGTGATGGCCGACCCCAGCCCCGCCCCGCGTTTCCAGATACCGGCAAAGAGCGGCAGGATGGTGCAGGAGCAGACTGCCAGCACGAAACCCCCCACCGCCGAGGCCGGGTAAGAGATCCACTTGCTGGCCCGTGGCCCCAGGTAGCGGGTGATCGTCTCTTTGGGGATGAGGGCGCTCAACGCCCCGGCGATGAAAAAGGCCGGTACCAGGCACAGGAGCACGTGGGCGGCCAGGTAATCCAACAGCCCGATCCAGCCGGAGCGGAGCAGCATAACGGCGTATTCGACGACGGGGCTCATTTTTCCGCCTTCGCTCCGTCCAGTGCCTCCCGCAGCCAGGCGATCGTCTCCTCCACGGTCGGGATGCGCCCGGCGCAGACCAGTTTCTCGTTCACCACCAGGGCCGGGGTGAACATGACGGGGTATTTCATGATCTCGCCGTAGTCCTGCACGTGCTGGATCGTCGCCTCCAGCGAGGGGTCCTCCTCCATCAGCGTCTCCAGCGCGGCAACTGCCTGCTGCTCCACCCAGTTGCACGCTTCGCAACCGGCTCCCAGCACTTTGATGTTGAGCATAGTCTTCTCCCTAGTGATGCAAGTTGCAGGGTGCAAATCACCCAGTCACCAAGTCACTCAGTCACCCCTTTCTTCTCACACTCCATACACACATCCGTCTTCCGATTCGTCCAGTACACCAGCCCACAGCCGGGGCAGGTGACCTTGCGCAGGCTGCTCTTTTTCTTGGGGCGCGGCCGCAGTTCCGGCGGTAACGCCGCGAAGCCGTCCTTCATACAAGTGCATTGCACCAGCCGATCTTCCACATCCCTTGGTGCCTTCACGCAGTCCATCCTCCTGTCCTTTCTTTCCGTGTCACCATCCAGTAGCCGCTTTGCCTAGCACTCCCCACGGCAGAAGGGGCACGTACAGTGCGACAGCCGTTCTGCTTCCGTCACCGAGCCTAGCATTTCCCCCAACAGCCGTTCCACCCGTGAGTCGGCCAAGCGGTAGTAGACGAACAGTCCATCCTTGTAGCTCTCTATCACCCCGGCCTCCCGCAGCACCCGCAACTGCTGGGAGACGTAGACCTGGGGCCGCCCCAACACCGCCTGCAGATGGCAGACGCAGGCCTCCCCCCGCCGCAGTTCGTCCAGGATGCGCAACCGGGCCGGGTGGGAGAGGAGGCGAAACAGCCGGGCTGCATAGCGATAGGAATCTCGCTTCATTTCACCGCTATATGCAAAAAAGTGCATATATTTTACACCCAACATTCATTTTCGTCAAGATGACAGGCGTCATCTGAAGCAGGGGTAAAATGTCAGGAGGTACGAGGCGAGCATCGCCGCCGCCCTCGGCTGATCGCCCGATCCGGCGTCTCACGTCCTCACGGGGGTACCTGGCGCGGCAGAGGCGTGGGGTCGTCCGCGTCGTGCTTGTCGGCGCATTCTACGCCCCCTCCTGTACCGGCCGGCAGGTGACGTGTAGATAGGCGAACTCCCCACGTGGTGGAATCAGGTCGGTGACTTCGGTGACCTCGAACAGTTCGTCGCCCAGTTGCACCCGGTCGCCGACGCGCGGCGGGGCATCCAAATTGACAATCGCGCCCGGGTGCGGTTTGCCGACGATGACGTAACTGATCGTCAGAGGGATCGCCCTCGCGGATGATGACGTCGCCAGCGTTGTAGACAGCCTCCTGACCCAAGGCGGCAATCTGCTCGATTTGCTCAGGCGTGAGCCCGGAGAATAACTCGCTGCGTTGCAGCAGATCGGTGACTGACATGGCTATCTTCTCTTGTCGGCAGTCAGGAATGCCTGCGCCCGTGCGACGTAATGCGCAGCAAAGGTGTGCAGGCGTTCGATCTCTTCGTCCGTAAGTTTCCGTACCACCCGCACTGGCATGCCCAGCGCCAGGTGCCGGGGTGGGATGGTTATCCCCTCGGGCACCAGCGCGCCGGCCCCAACCAGCGCCTCCCGGCCCACGACCGCGCCGTTGAGCACGATGGCGCCGATGCCGACCAACGCCCCATCTTCGACGGTCGCGCTGTGGAGTACAGTCCGGTGGCCGATGGTCACCCCCTCACCCAGCGTGCATGGCTGGCCCTCGTCTGTGTGGATAATGGTGAGATCCTGAACGTTGGTGCGGGGGCCGATGATGATGGGCGCATTGTCGCCCCGCAG
>QMOC01000378.1 GCA_003648085.1 Chloroflexota bacterium | reverse complement strand
CGGGGCTGAGATCAGCCCGCAGGGCTTTGCTGGCTGAGCCCGGTGGTTCACCGCCGGGCGGACGTGCGAGAAACCGGCAACGACTTTTTGGAGATGACCAGTGCCCAGACGACACTCTAAACATTCCCTGGATTTCACGGATGAAAAAGTCTCCCTGGTCGAGCGCCCGGCGGGTCACCTGCGACGTCTTGGCGAGGATGTCCACAGGGAAAGGACGTAGGCGCAAGAGTCGCGAGACGGCCAGATCGGGCTGACTTGAAAAATAGGGCCACCTCTGGTAGACTTAACGACACGCGGCACCTGGCCCTGATAGTGTTCATCCTGCAGACATTATACTCGGTTTGTCCCGATTGACCAACCCTGTTCCCGCCGGAGTCCCGGAAGTGCAATGATGGGAGTTGCTCTCGCCGCTGTCGGCTTCACCTCGACCATCGCGCAGGTTGTGCTGATGCGCGAATTGGTCGCCACCTTCTACGGCAACGAACTGCTCTTCGGGCTCGTGCTGGCCGCCTGGCTGGCCTGGGTGGCGGTAGGTTCGTGGGGACTGGCCCGGCTGGCAGAGCGGCGGCAATGGGGAACGCGAACCTTCGCGGCCGGACTGGCGCTCGCTGCGGCGCTGTTCCCGACGCAAATCGCGCTCGTGCGCGACGTGCGGGCTCTGCTGGGGGTCACGCCGGGCGCCTTCGTCGAGTTCGGGCCGATGGTCGTGGCGGTCGTGCTCATTCTGGCCCCGCTGTGCCTCCTGGGGGGCTTTCTGTTCACACTGGGAGCACGGCTGACTGTCGAGCAGGGCTCCACTGCGGGCCGGGCCTACGTCTGGGAGAGCGCCGGTGCCGTCGTCGGCGGCACGCTCTTCAGTTTCCTCCTCATCCGCTGGCTCGATCCTTTCCAGACCGCGCTACTGGTGGCAGCGGTCAACCTGACCGTCGCCCTCCAACTCCTGAAACCTGTAACCTGTAGCCTGAAACGCTCCCTGATCTGCCTGTTCCTCCTGGCCCTTGCTGCCCTTCCTTTGGGTCACCACCTCCACACCGCTACCCTCCGCTGGCAGTGGTCCGACCTGACCTTTGCCGCCGATTCCCCCTACGGTCGCATCACTATCCAGGCCCGTGATGGGCAGCGCGTCTTTTACGAGAATGGCATGCTGGCCTTCGAGACTCAGGGGACCTTTCCCGAAGAGGTGGCCCACTTTCCCCTGCTGATGCACCCCGACCCGCGAAGCGTGCTCCTGGTCGGTGGGGGCGTGGCCGGCGACGTGCGCGAGATCCTCAAACACCCCGTGGCCGGCGTGACCTACGTCGAACTCGACCCGCTGCTGATCGAGGCAGCGCAGGCCCACCTGCCCCCGGAGGATGCCGCCGTTCTGAACGACCCCCGCGTCACGCTGATCCTGAGCGACGGCCGGCTGTACGTCAAAACGGCCCGCCGCACCTTCGACGTCGTCATCCTCGACCTGCCCGAACCGGCCACCGGCGCGCTCAACCGCTTCTACACCCAGGAGTTCTTCGAGGAAGTACACGCGGTGCTCAACCCCGGCGGCGTCTTCGCGCTGGGGCTGCCCTCGGCGGAGAACTACTGGTCGCCCGAACTGGCGCGGCGCAACGCCAGTGTCTATCACACTCTGCATAGAGTCTTTCCCGAAGTGATAGTGCTCCCCGGTGAGCACAACTTCTTCCTGGCCTCCGACGCACCTCTGGAGACCGACCCCGCCGTGCTGGCGGGACGATTGACCGAACGCGGCATCGAGACTCGCTGGGTGACGCCGGGCTACATCGAATATATCTTCACCACCGACCGTTTCGCGCAGGTGCGGCAGGAACTGGAGGCGACGACAGGAGTACGGTTCAACCGTGATCTGACGCCCATCTGTTACTACTACGACCTGGTGCTGTGGCTTTCGCTCTTCTACCCCAACCTGCGCGGGGCCTTCGAGAGCACGAGCCTGGTCAACCTATGGTGGGTGGTCGGGCTGCTGGTGTTGGTCGCACTCCTGGTGCGCTGGCGGCGGGGGTGGGCCGTGCCCTTCGCCATTGCCGGTATCGGCCTGGCGGAGATGACGCTGGAGGTAGTGATCCTCTTCGCCTTCCAGGTGCTGCACGGTTACGTCTACGCCGAGGTCAGCCTGATCGTGACGGCTTTCATGGCCGGGCTGGCACTGGGGGGCGCAGCGAGCAACCGATTGTTAGCGGTTAGCGGCTGGAGTGCTAGACGGGCGTTGGTCGCGGTACAGGCGGCTGTTGCGGCCTACAGCGGGGTCTTTCCACTCCTCATCTCGCTGCCCATCCCCGCCCCGGCGCTGGTGTTCCCGCTGCTGGCGCTGCTGGCGGGCTACCTCACGGGGATGGCCTTCCCGCTGGCGGTGGCCCTGATGCGGGGGAGCGCCGGTCGCGTGGCCGGGTTACTCTACGGGGCCGATCTGGTAGGGGGCTGCGTGGGGGCGCTGCTGGCCGCCGTGCTCTTCGTGCCGGTGCTGGGCATCCCCCAGACGTGTGTAGCCATCGCCTTGGTGGGGCTGGCCGGCCTCGCGGTACTGGTGTAGGGGGAACCATCACGGGGTGGAGAGGGATGAGACCAGCGGGATATAGAGCGTCTCCGTGAGCATGGACGAGGGGCGGACCGTGTTGCGTCCCCAGCAGGAGATGATGACGTCCATCAGGTCGCTCGATTCCACGTCGGTGTGGTTTTGAGGATCAGGGCCGTGACGGAAGTTGAAGGCGTCTACCTCCTCTGCCCACGGTTCCCAGGCGGGGTCCCACACCCACAGCGCGTGGTTCAAGCCGCGCTGCTCGAACAGGTCCATCTGGTCGTCCATAAAGTCGGCCGCGCCCGGCTCCCAGCGCATCACGCCGAACTCGTTCACCGCTACCGGCACGTTATGCGTGGCCGTGAACGTGTCAATCGTCGAGAGTAGATCGTCTAACCAGGCCCGATCGAACTGTTCATCGTCGCCGTCCCAGTCTACGTCACACGTGCCGGGGTAGGTGCAGTCCAGGGAGTCCCACCATTGGTGCGTGTATTGAATCGGTGCGTACTGATGTACCATATAGACCGTGCGCGGGTCGCCGGTCGGCTCCAGATAGGGTAGCCACTCGATACCGCTATAGCCCATCCCGCCAATGAGGATGGGCGTACTGGAATCCACCTCACGAATGGCGGCGGTGATGCGGGGGTAAAGTTGGTTCCAATCGTACAATGTGCCGCCGTACTGGGCGTAAAACTCCTCCGGGTCCCAAATGTCCAGCGGATCGTTGATCGCGTCGCTGCCAACCTCGTTGGAATTGGGCTCGACCATCAGGTCGTAGCCGACGACGATGGGATTATTGCGATAGCGTTGGGCGGTGTAGCGCCACATATCCACCCAGGCATCTTGGGCGTCCTGATCTTGCCACATAGAATCATTGAGATAACTCTCGTCGTACCAGTCTCCAACATCCTCCAGGCAGCATACGCTGAACTCGGCCCGGCCTGGCCCGGTGCGGAAGGAGATGACGGCGAACATATCGGCCTGGGCGATCATGCTCAGCAAGTTGTCCAAATTGTTCTGAATGTCCAGATCCACGGTGTAGGGTGGGGTCTCGGTG
>QMOC01000377.1 GCA_003648085.1 Chloroflexota bacterium | reverse complement strand
GCGTACGCACGGTTGGCAGCAGGCCGCCGAGGTAACGGCAGTGGAACTGGCACGGCACTGGGCCGCCCAGGGGATACGCTGGCTCATCTTCACCGACGTCGCCCGCGACGGGATGGGCAGCGGCCTTAACCTGGAAGCAACGGTGCACCTGGCCCTGGCGACCGGCCTGCACGTCATCGCGTCCGGCGGCGTCGCCGGCCTCGAGGACGTGAAGCGGGCGTATCAGGCCGGACTGAGCGGCGTCATCATCGGGCGTGCTCTTTACGAAGGACAGGTGGCTCTGGGGGATGCACTATGCGTGGGAGGGGCTCGGAGTCGGGCTTTACGCCCTGAACGAGGTGTAACAGAGCGTACTTCGCTGCACGCGGCAGATCAACAAAAATGAAGTAATCGGCGGGATACAAATAGTCCTCGCCCTCATTATCTATCACACGAACGTAGTTAGACCGTGCTGCACTTTCGTCCGGCAAGACTTGGTACACCATGCGCGGGGTCAATAGGTCCGGGTCATCGGTGTTGATGCAGATAGCAAATTGTGGTTTTGGGCTCTGATGCTTTATCATAATCCTCAGTCCAAGAAACGTTTGATTCTCATTTTCTTCTTGCCGATGCCGTGTGCCTCGAACCAATGTATCTCGGCAAGGCGTACTGTACCGTCAGACAGGCGAACGGTAGCGATACCTTTTAGCTTTCTCCAGCGGCCTTCACCGTACTGCTTACGCAGAAATGGTAGTATACGAATTCCGCTGCCAGCGGCGATAGTTTCGATATCGGTGATGTCTCCGATGATTTCAAAATGCATGGATGTATGCCGTCTCCAATATAGCCACGACACACAAGCCGGGCACTCTTCAATTGCATTGTGCAGGGATGGTCTTAGTGTACTACAATCCTGCGCCGAGGTCAAGCCGTATGCGCCAGGGGTGATCGGCCAAATCGTCGTTGCCGGGATGGAGGAAGAACATGCTGGCTAAACGAATCATCCCCTGCCTGGACGTCAAGGACGGGCGGGTGGTCAAGGGCGTCAACTTCGTCAACCTGCGCGACGCCGGCGACCCGGTGGAGAATGCCCGTCTCTACGACACCGAAGGGGCCGACGAACTGGTCTTCCTCGACATCTCTGCCACGCCGGAGGGAAAGGCCACGACGGTGGAAATGGTGCGCCAGGTGGCCGTCGAGGTCTTCATGCCCTTCACCGTCGGCGGAGGGGTGCGCACCGTCGAGGACGTGCGGGCGCTGCTCCTGGCCGGCGCCGACAAGGTGAGCATCAACACAGCCGCCGTCCGCCACCCGGAACTGCTCACCGCCGCTGCGGAACGTTTCGGCAGCCAGTGCATCGTCGTCGCCATTGACGCCAAGCGCGTTGCCGACGCCCCGCTCCGCTGGGAGGTCTACGTCAGCGGCGGACGCACACCGACGGGGCTGGACGCGGTGGAGTGGGCGGTGCAGGCGGTCGAATTGGGGGCCGGGGAGGTGCTGCTGACCAGTATGGACGCCGACGGCACGCTGAGCGGCTACGATCTGGCGTTGACCCGCGCCGTGGCCGAGGCGGTGCCGGTGCCGGTCATCGCCAGCGGCGGGGCCGGATGCCCGGAACACTTCGCCCAGGTGCTCACCGAGGGCAAGGCCGACGCAGCCCTGGCCGCCTCTCTCTTCCACGACCGAATGCTGAGCATCGGTGAGGTGAAGGTGTATCTGGCGCAGAGAGGCATAGTGGTGAGGCAATGATATGGGATGGAGGGTGGAGGATGAAGAACGAAGGATGAAGAATGGAGGATGAAGAAGGGAGGATGAAGTGGTGATCCGGTTTGATGGGCGAGGGCTGGTGCCGGCGGTTGTGCAGGATGCCAACACCGGCGAAGTGCTGATGGTGGCCTGGATGAACGAGGAGGCGTTACAGCGCACCCAGGAGACCGGCCAGGCCCACTTCTGGAGCCGCAGCCGCCAGGAACTGTGGCACAAGGGGGCTACCTCCGGCAATTTTATGCACGTGCGCGAGATCTGGGTGGACTGCGACGCCGACACACTGCTCCTCAAGGTGGACCCCGCCGGACCCGCCTGTCACACCGGCAACCGGAGTTGCTTCTATCGGAGGTTGGCGTGATGGACGACGTCTTAGATACCCTGTTCGCCACCATCCTCGACCGGCAGGCAAACCCCCGGCCCGGCTCCTACACCGTCAAACTGCTGGAGGCCGGCGAGGACGAAATCCTCAAGAAAGTCGGCGAGGAGGCGATGGAAGTCATCCTGGCGGCCAAGGGGCAGGGGAATGAGCGGCTCATCTCCGAGGTCGCTGACCTCCTCTACCACCTGCTGGTGCTGCTGGCGGCGCGAGGGCTCACCCTGGCCGACGTCGAGGCCGAACTGGTGCGGAGGCGGCGGTGATCCACCTGTTCTTGTTCGACGTTGACGGTGTGCTCGTAGATGCACGGGCTTACCTGAAGGCTCTGCAGGACACGGTGGCCCACTTCTCCCGCCAGATGGGGGTTGGCGATCACCCGCCGACAGAGGAGGAGGCGCGGGCCTTCGAAGCGAACGGCCTGACGAGCGAGTGGGACTCCGGGCCCTGCTGCGTGGCGGCGCTGCTGTTAGAACGACTGCGCCGGGAACCGTCCCTCCCGCTGCCCCCCTATTGGCCGGACGCCCTCGCCATCCTGGCCGCGCACCCGTACCCGCTCCCCCGGCCCGACTATGCGGCCCTGGCGCACAGAGTGGGCGAGCGCCTGGGGGTACGGGCGGGCCCGGCCCAGGCAGCCCGCGCCGTCTTGTGGGACGAAGTGCAGGCAACTCCCTGCCTGGAGGCTCACCGGCCAGCCCTGGCCGCGCTGCTGGATGCCCTCCTCGGCCACACCCGCGACTTCTTCCGCGCCCCGCTGACCCGGCACTTCCAGCACCTGGTGCTTGGCAGCCGAGGGGTGGCCGAAGCCTACGGCGTCGTTCCCGACTTCGACAGCCCGGCCTACCTCCGCCGCTACGACCGACCGCTCCTGACCCCCGCCACCCGTGCTCAACTGTGCGAGGCCGTCGCCAACAAGAAAGCCCGCCTCACTATCTACACCGCTCGCCCCAGCCTGCCCCCGGCCGAGGTGGATGGCCCCGCGCCGGGCTACTCCCCGGAGGCGGAGATGGCCCGCGCGCTGGTGGGGCTGGAGGAGTGGCCCCTCATCGGCCTGGGACGGCTGCGCTGGCTGGCCCGCCAAACGGGAGAAGAGATCGAGCAGTTGATCAAGCCCTCCCCGGTGCAGGCGCTGGCTGCCGTGGGCGCGGCCTGGTCTGGCCGGGAGGCGGTCGCGTTGGAGGCGGCGCTGGCCCTGCACCGTGACGGCGAACTGCGCCCTCCTCTGACCGACCTTAGGCCGGTCACCATCCACGTCTTCGAGGACACCGTCGGCGGGCTGGCGGCGGTTGAGCGCGGCGTCGAGGAACTGCGAGCGGCCGGAGTCCCCATCAACTGGCGGCCCTACGGCATCGCCCCCCCCAACGGCCCCAAAGTAGCGCCGATGGCAGCATGGGGTGTGCCGACCTATCCCTCGGTCAACGAGGCTGTCCAGGCCGCGCTGAGGGCAATATGACCCGATCATCCGTTTATCCGC
>QMOC01000376.1 GCA_003648085.1 Chloroflexota bacterium | reverse complement strand
GGAAGGAGGCGTGTATGAGATCGTGGAAGTACCGTTCTAGGGAGGTGCGTGGTATGCGAACTGGTTCGCCTACCACGCATAGGACGAGTAGTATGCGAACAAGTTCGACTATTTGAGAGTTAGCCCGCACTTTGGCAAAGGAGTACGCGCTATGAAGAAACGCCCTGTATTTTGGTTCTATGTGCTGGCTTTTGTCATCTCGTGGCTGGGATGGCTGCCAATGGTTGCCGCTTCACAAGGTGTATCCTTGTTCAAGCATCCCGCTTTTCAAATCTTGTTGATCCTGCCTGCCATAGGACCAACCCTGGCTGCCGTCGTCGTTCAACGCGTTCTGGTCGGCAAAGCGGAAACGGATTCCTGGTTCCGCTCGCTGTGGCGCTGGAAAGTCAGCGTGCTATGGCTTGTGGTAGCAATCGCCTTGCCTGCCATCTTACATTTGGCAGATAACCTTGTAGCGCGGATATTGGGGTTACCTCTCTCTTTGGAGGTAGCAAGTGAGAAAATGGCGGGATTGGTTCTTTCCGCCTTTGTGATTGCATTGCTCTCTAATCCGTGGGAAGAAGTTGGCTGGCGCGGCTTTGCCTTGTCTCGCTTGCAGGCGCGTCATACGGCCTTTACCGCCACGTTGATCGTCGGTGCGCTGTGGGCGCTGTGGCATCTGCCCATTTACTTCTGGACGGATAATCCGATGAGTCAATCGCCCTTTGTTCTGGGGTTCATCAGCACAATAGCATTATCCTTCATTTACACGTGGCTCTACAACAGCACGCAAGGGAGCGTGTTGGCTGTCGCCCTTTATCACGTGTTGGATAACACGTATGGTGCGCTCTGCGGAAGCGGTTCGGTGGTAGCAAGGTGTATTGTCAATGTGGGAGTGGCTGTCGTACTGATCGGCGTCTTTGGGATGACAAATCTATCTCGCACTGAGCGCGCTCGTGCGGGCTAACCATGCATTCACCCGACCCGCCTTCGGCGGTGAGTAAGCGGCGCGATTTAGGCCAATTCAGGCGCTTTTCAAAGTTTGTTGGACTGGGAGAGACGGCGGGCGGGTGATGCTCACGTTAGCCGCAGTTCACACATGGGCAAACGGAAAGGAGCAGAATAATGAAAAAGCGACAGTTCTTCGTACTTGTACTCGTTGCGGGTCTGGCCCTCATCTTGACGTGGGCCGTGGCCGCCAAGGGGCCGGAACTGGAACAAAGCAGCACGAGGGCAGAGGCAGCCAGCGGTCCCCTCACTCTGAACCTCAACTTGAGCCAGGAGCCTCCCACCTTGGACCCGGCACTGTCCACTGACACCGCATCGAACTCTGTCATTGAGCAACTCTTCATCGGCATAGTGGACTTAGACGATGAGACCGCTGAAGTGCAACCCGAACTGGCCACCAGTTGGACCGTGTCGCCCGATGATACTGTCTACACCTTCACCTTGCGCAGCGACGTCACTTGGAGTGACGGCCAACCGGTCACTGCTGAAGATGTGCGTTACGGCATCCTGCGTTCTCTTGGTCCGACTATGCCATGGTATCCGGCCTCTATGCTCTACGTCATCAAGAACGCCGAGGGCTATCACACAGGCGCCATCACCGACACCAATCAGGTAGGCGTGACGGCGGTGAATACGACCACCCTGCGTGTTGTGCTGGAGTATCCCGCCTCCTACGCCCTCTCCATCTTCGCGCAGCCCATCGCCCGCCCGATGCCCCAGTGGGCCATCGAGGCTCACGGCGTTCCCACCTGGACAGAACCAGCAAACATTGTCACCAATGGCCCTTACCGGCTGACCGAGTGGGTTCACGACGACCACATCCTCTTGGACAAGAACCCCACTTACTACAATGCCGGTAACGTCCAGATCGAACAGGTCAAGATGTGGATGGTGGATGGGGCCACAGCCTGGCAGATGTACCTAAACGCCCAGTTGGATGCTGCGGGCGTACCTTCCGGCACCTCGCTTGATCCCATCTTGCGCCAGGAAGTGCATATCGAGCCTATCGCCTGCACCTACTACTATGGCTTCAGTATCTCCCAGCCACCCTTTGATGATCCCCTGGTACGCAAAGCGTTCATCGCCGCCACCAATCGCCAGGGCCTCATTAACGACGTACTTGGTGGCTCTCAACAGCCAGCCCTAACCTATACTCCGCCGGGCATCTTCGGCCACGTGGATGGCTATGCCGAGGGAGTAGGCATTCCCTACGATCCGAGTCAAGCGCAGCAGTGGCTGGCCAACGCCGGCTACCCCAACGGCCAAGGGTTGCCGCCTATCACACTGTGGTTCAACACCAGCACAGGCCATCAGCACATTGCCGAGTACATCCGCGACAACTGGTACGCCACGCTGGGGGTGAGTGTGACTTTGCAGAGCCTACCCTGGGGCGACTATCTGAACCAGTTGCCCAATGGCCAGTTCCAGATCTGGCGGCTTGGGTGGTGTATGGACTACCCCGATGCTAACAACTTCCTAAACGATGGCGTCAATCGGGCGAACTATGGCAATTGGAACAACACCACCTACGAGAACCTGCTAGACCAGGCAGCGCGGGAGCAGAACCCCGACACCCGCAAAGCCCTGTACAAGCAAGCCGAGGAGATCCTGGTGGAGACCGACGCCGTGATGATGCCGCTTTACTATTACGCCTCGGCCGTGGCCACCAAGCCCTACCTGGAGCGAACCTATTCTGCCGGTGGTCTGGGTGACATCGCCACCTGGCGCATCACCCGCGTAAGCGGCGAGATCGGCACTGACGGAGGCGACCTGACCTCCTACGATGGGGACACCACTATCCAAATCCCCGGAGGAGCCGTCACAAGCACAGTCGTCATCACCCACGCACCGGCCTCTGGTATACCGCCTGGCGGCAACCTGAACAGCATCGGCAACGTCTTCGACGTCACCGCTGTCTACAGCAGCACCGACCCCGGCACAGCAGGGCTCCCGGCGCAGATTGCCCCCGGTTACACCTACACTATCACTGCGCAATACTCGGACACCAAGATAGGCCCGACCGTCGAAGACACGCTGGGTCTCTACTGGTGGGACGAGGGAGTAAGTCAGTGGTCACAGCAAGGCATTACTAGCACCGTGAACATCACTGATAACCTGGTCACCGCCCAGGTAGACCACTTCTCACTCTTCGCCGTGCTGGGGGAGACGCACCGAGTGTACCTGCCGATCATCTTGAGAAGTTATTGATGCGGAGGCGAGACGCCGAGATGAGCTACAGCCTACCTCGGAGTCTCATTCAAAAACGATGAACTGCGGCTAAGTTACGGTAGGGCGGGGCCTCCCGACCCCGCCCCCCGCTACAGAACCGGACGTGACAGTTTCCCCTCATCCGGCTCCTGAGCAACCGGGCCATTGTCATTGGCACTACCGGCGGTAATTACTCATCCGCGTTCGCCTGGTCAATGCACCTAGTATAGAGAATAAGTTAGCACAAAAAGAGAGCATGAGGTATCCTTCTGTACGAATCCCATCTCAACAGGAGGATACTCATGTCAAGCAGAACTTTACCAAAGAAGCTGTCCAGTGTCAAACCAGGAACATTGTTCGTTGGTGTGGACCTGGCGCTGGACCGCAATGTCGCGGTGGTGCTCACCGAACGTGC
>QMOC01000375.1 GCA_003648085.1 Chloroflexota bacterium | reverse complement strand
CGCTGATCCAGTACCACGTGGAGGGATTGGTGGCGGCAGGGCTAACCCAGATCATCGTCGTCGTGCGCGCCGGCAGCGAAGTGGTGCAGCGTCACTTCGCACCCGCCCCTGACCTGGAACGCCACCTGGAGGCGGCGGGCAAGACAGAACTCCTGGAGGAGGTGCGGCGCATCTCCCGCCTGGCCGACATCGTCTTCGTCCGCCAGCCCGAGACGCTGCCCTACGGCAACGCCTCCCCCGCCCTGGCCGCCCGTCCCTGGCTCACCCCCGGCGAGCCGTTCTACTACATGTTCGGCGACGACATCATCATCGCCGACGTGCCGGTGCCGCAACAGATGCTCGAGGCCTTCGAGCGATACCGACCCGCCGCCGTCCTCGCCACCCAGCGCGTATCTGACGAGGAGACCCACCTGTATGGTTGCATCGAACTTAAACCCGGTACCGATAACGTGATGAAGCGCATCATTGAGAAGCCCGCGCCGGGCACCGCTCCCTCCAACTGGATCCAGATCGGCCACTTCATCTTCACGCCCGAACTGTTCGACGTGTTGCATGGCTCGGAGTTGGGGAAGGGAGGCGAACTGTGGATGGCCGACGCAGTGGACCGGCTGGCCGCCCGCTCGACCGTCATCGTGCAGCCCATCGAGGGACTATGGATGGCCGCCGGCGACCCGCTGCGCCAACTGAAGGCCAACATCGAGATGGCCCTGCGGCGCGACGATATGCGCGACGGACTGATTGAGTATCTCCGGTCGCTTGACTTGTGAAGCGATGTGACGTAGGACGCAGACTAACGCCGATAAAACGCAGATCTCATCGTCTTTTCGGCACGCATCACCACAAATCGGCATCAATCTGCGAAATCAGTTTTTCTGCGTCCAGGTGTCAGGTAGTGAACCTTCGAGGCAGCGTTATGGTGAAAGGCGTCGTTGTTGAGTGCTACGCCGGCATCTGCTACCCCGAGCGCCCGCGCGCCTTCGTCTGGGAGGAGGAGCGGGTGGAGGTGGAGGAAATCGAGCGCCGGTGGCGCACGCCGTCCGGTCCGGCCTTCCGCGTCCGCGCCGCCGGTGGCCGTCGCTTCACCCTGACCTACGACGAGGCCGCCGACGCCTGGGACGTCCGGCCCGTGCAAGGTACACCGGAGGAGGTGAAATGGCGATCCTGATCGGCATCCTCCTCGCCCTCGTCGTCGGCGTCCTGCCGATGGTCGTCTACGCCCTCATCCTGTGGTGGTTCGACCGCTACGAGAAGGAGCCGCTGGGCCTCTTGATCGCCGCCTTCCTGTGGGGCGCGATCCCTGCCATCATCTTCTCCCTCATCACCGAACTCGTCCTGGACATCCCTATCTCCACCTTCGTCGAGCCGGTGACCGCCAACCTGGTTGGGGCGGCGGTGGTCGCTCCCATCGCCGAGGAGATCTTCAAAGGGACGGCGCTGTTGCTCCTGCTGCTCTTTTTCCGCAGGGAGATTGACAGCCCGCTCGACGGCATCATCTACGGTGGGTTGGTGGGATTCGGCTTCGCCGCCGTGGAAAACACGCTTTATTTCGCCTCGACGTTTATGGAATCCGGCCTCGGGGGGCTTGCTTTGCTGATGGTGTTCCGCGCTTTTCTCTTCGGCCTCAACCACGCCCTGTTCACCGGCCTGACCGGGTTGGGGATGGCGCTGATGCGCACCTCGCCCAACCGGCTGGTGAAGGTCGGTGCCCCCATCGTGGGACTGCTGGCCGGGACGACGGCCCACGGCATCCACAACGGCAGCATGACGTTGGGCGCTGAGTTGTGTTGGCCCTGCCTGCTCGCCTTCATCTCCGACTGGGGCGGCGTGCTGATCCTGCTCGCCGTCATCGTCTGGGCCTCAGTGCGGGAGCAGCGCGTGATCGCCACCTTCCTGGCCGACGAGGTCGAACGGGGCACGCTGAGCCAGAGCGATTACGAAGTGATATGCTCCTACCTCAAGCGGGTGGCAGTGCGAACCAACGCCTTCTTCAGTGGTGATTTGAGGCGCTGGTGGAATCTGGGCCGCTACTACCGTCTGGCGACGGAACTGGCCTTCAACAAGCATCGCCTGGCCCGGTTCGCCGGGGAGAAGGACACGCAGGTGCGTATCGGGCAACTGCGGGAGCGGGTGAGGGAGTTAAGAGGTGCGACGCACTTCGGAAGTGCGTCGCACCTGTGAGAAGATGGCGGGAGTGGATGGGAGTCGAACCCACCGCGGCCCGCTCTGCGCGGCCCGCCACCGGTTTTGAAGACCGGGGAAGCCACCGGGCCCCAACCACCCCCAGAAACGCGATGCACAATAAGAATAACGCAACTCGCGCAATTAGTCAAGTCGAGAGGCCACGAGGATGGCCTCCGCAATGGTAGCCCACGACTTCAGGAGTATGTCGAAGAACCTGGGTGGAGGCCCGGCTTTGGCCGGGAATTTGCTTATCCTATCTTGTTGCCGTGAGGATGGCCCGTGCCCGGGCAATGTCGTCGTGGGTCTGCGCTACCAGCGCGTTGAGGGTGGGAAAGGCACGTTCGCCCCGCAGGCGGGCGATGAAGTCTATCGCCAGCGCCTGGTCGTAGAGGTCGCCGTCGAAGTCGAGCAGACATACTTCGACGCCAGGCGTTTCATGCCCCTGCTGCTCACGAGGGGAGGGGGATGTGGAGTGGGTGCCGATATTGGTCACTGCCGGATGTGTTCCCAACTGCCCGGCGTGTGCCAGGCAGGCGTAGACCCCGGGGGCAGGGACCAGCCGCCCGGGCGGAGGGGAGATGTTGACCGTAGGCCCTCCAGTGCTGTGGCCCACCTTCCTCCAATCGGGAGGAGAGGGGAGAGGGGTGACGATGCCCGCCAGTCGGTAGGGGCGGCCCAGGCAGTCCGTTGCCTGGGGGATGTCCCCCGCCTTCAGCGCGGCCCGGATGCGGCTGCTGCTCACCGGGGTTTCTCCCCACGTCAATGGCTCGACGACGTGCACGGTGAACCCACGCTCCGCTCCCAAGCGACGCAAAAACGGGATGTCCCCCTCGCGCCGATGGCCAAGTGCGAAGTCCGGGCCAGCCCACAGTTCGGCTAGGCGGAGGTGATGGATCAGCGCCTCAACGAAATCGGTGGCCGGGGTGCGGGCTGTGGCGGGGGTGAAGGGGAGCACAACTGTGATGTCAAGTCCCAGTGCGGCCAGTAATTCTGCACGCTCCTCAATCGTCGTCAGTAGAGGCGGGGGCTCGTGGCCCAGCGCGACCGCCGGGTGGGGATCGAAGGTGAGGGCGATGGCGACGCAATTGGTCGAGTGGGCTGCTTTCACCATCCAGGTGATGAGTTGCCGGTGGCCTCGGTGGACACCATCAAAGACGCCGATAGCCAGATGCGAGGGAGCGGGCGGTTGGGCCTGTGCCATGTCGTAGACGATGCGCATCAATTAACCCTCCGGCGAACGGAACACTAGGGAATGTTTAGAGTGTCGTCTGGGCATTGGTCATCTCCAAAAAGTCGTTGCCGGTCTCTCGCACGTCCGCTTAGCCAGCAAAGCCCTGCGGGCTGATCTCAGCCCCGAAGGGGCTTCGCTTTTGAGCCGGAGGCTTGAGCGTAGTGGAGCCTCCGGCGGGCGAGCCCGTGCTATGGCGGAAGCGACTTTTTCGACGCAGTT
>QMOC01000374.1 GCA_003648085.1 Chloroflexota bacterium | reverse complement strand
GTCCACCACAGGAGGAAGATGACAAATCTCAAATCCCAAACCCCAAATCCCAAATCCTCAATCCTCGATCTCCAATCTCCGGCATCGGATTCTGTGGCTTGGACTTTAGGTCGGCGGGCGATTAGATAAATGGGGGCGAGGGAGGAGTGCAGCAGCGGCAGGTATTCGTAGAGAGGGACTATCACCAGGAGGTAGTAGTACCAGGGTTGCCCACCCCGTTCCACTTCTTGCTGCGCCAGCCAGTAACCCATCGAGCCGACCAGCCCGCTGGCGATGCCGGTGCCGTTGGTGAAGACGGTGGTGAACAGGACGATGAAAATGGCGTAGTGGATCGCAGCCACGATGCTCCACCGCCGCCGGTTCCAGAGAAGACCGATGCCGGCCGAGACCAGCAGCACTGTGAGCGCGATAGCACCCGAATAGTAAAGCGTTGGTCTGCCGTAATCTGTTGGATCCAAGCCCGCAAGTTGGATCAGGATAGGCGAGAGGAATGGGAGGCACAGGGTGCCCAGAACGACGATGAGATCGAACACCCGGTAATCGCGCAAGTCGCGCCACGTGCCGGTGAGCAAGAAAGCCATTGCTGTCAGCAACGCCAGCCCGGCCAAAGCGCCCCCGGAGATAGACCACCATGCCGGTACCACCTGATCCTCCTGCCTCAAGAGCAGGCCGATTCCCAGGAGGAACAACCCGATGACCAATGTCACTAGCGCGATCACAAATAGGGGCTTCAGGTGCTCCATCCACCACGGTCGCGTCAGCGCCTGAAGTACGAACAGGCCAACGAGGAAGAAACCAAAGATGGCGTTGTAGATAAAGGCGACTTCCTTGGTGGCAAACATCAGCGAGATGCCGGCTGCCATCAGATAGAGCCAGCGCGCGCGGCCATCACGCAGGTAGGAGAAAATGGCGAAGATGACAACGAGGGACCAGAGGATAACCGGAATATCGTGACGGATATAGCGGGAATAGTAGGCGATGGAGGGGGAGATGAGCAGGAAGAACGAGGTGACAAGCGCACCAGCGCGGCCCAGCCAGCGGCGCAGCAGATAGGGAAAGGCCACTACCGCCACTCCGATCAGCGCGACCGGCAGGCGGGCGGTGAAGTCATTGTCGCCGAAGAGGAAATAGGAGAGGGCCGTGACGTGGAAGAGGAAGGGACCGTGCATCATGGGCGTATGTTGGAACCCCCGGCCAACATACAGGTACCAGGAATACTGCGTGTGCAGACTCTCGTCGTGACTCTGCACCCGGTCGCCCAATCCCCACAACCGCGTGACGAGGGCCAAGATGATGAGAATGACGTAGAGAGATTTTTCCCAGTCCAGTTTGACTTTGACGATGCTGCTCAGCGGTTTGGTTAGTGCTGTTTGCTCCACGTGTCCTCCGTGCTGTTAAGAGTCTGCTATATTCCCCAATCAGTGCGTCGCATAAGTGGACGCCCGAACCCCCAAGCGGACGCCCGAACCTGTTCGGGACGCCCCGCAACAAGTTGCGGCCTCCAGCATCCCCCACCTGTCTTTTCGCATAGCCTGGTAACGCTGTCAGAGCAGGAGACAAAGGGAGGCATTCCTGCCTGCCCTCTAATGACTATGCGAAGGGCCAGGGTCACTCACCGACTGCCGTGTCCTGGCGCAGCCAGAGAGCAGCCCACTCGTCGGCCACGGGCAGCGACGGCGTGCGCCGCAGAAGCAGCCACCCGACAGCAGCGTTACAGCGCAGTGGCCACTGCCAGACGCAGCGGACCTCGGCCGCATCCCAACTGCGACGCAGGGCGAAATCCTGCCCCACGAATTCCACATCGTCCGGCACGTGCGCCAGCGACAGATCCCGCCGTGAGGTCACCAGCACAGAGCCGATTTCCCCCACATCCAGGCTTTCCAGCCTCTCAGTCCGCCTGGCCTCACTGAAATCGCGCAGATACCAGGCCAGGACCGAGTCGGGGGTAGCCTCAAGTGTGAACGGGAGCCGGGTTGGCATCCCCGTCTCCCGCCACGAGAGATCGCGCAGCGTCTGCACCAGGTCGCGCACCTCGACGGCGGTGGGCTGGTGCACAAGGAGTTCTCGCGGATCGGCCGGGCGCACGTGCGCCACCCCCCACCCCGCTGAGAGTGTGAGCCCCAGGAGCACAATCCCCGTGCCCACGACAAGACCACGCAACGCGGCGTCCACCTGCATCGCCAGGGCGAATATCACCGCAAGCATAACCTGCAGAACGACCACCAGCAACGCCAGGGCCAGGTCCACGGCGTTGCCGAATTGTGCGTAACGCGCGAGCACCAGGTAAGCGTGCGCCCACAGGATCAACACCACCAGGATATACAGCCCCTCGCCAAGCCATGCCCCATAGGCCTGCAGGCTCCGCGCAATTTCCTCCAGCGCGATGCCCGTCAGCAACGCCAGCGGCAAGACGACCCCCAGCGCGTCCACCGGCGCCCGGCCCGGCATCAGAGCCAGCAGCAAGCCGCCCAGACCCGCCCACAATCCCAGCAGCGCGCCGAAACGTCGCCCACGCCGGATGGCCCACACCAACCCGCCAAGGCCAAAGAGCAAAGCCAACGGCTCGTAGACAACCACGAGGGCGAGCGGCGACGCGACCGTATCCGACACTGGGCCAAAGCGCGCGATCCAGGCCGGCAGCAAATCACCCGCAGCCCCCAACCCGGCCGGGTTCCAGCCGAGGCCAGTCGAAAGAGCCAACAGGACGGCCAGGAATACCAGGAAGGGGCGGGAAGCGTGAACCGTGAAACGTGAAACGTGAAACGTCAAACGCGAGAGGATGAGCCCAGCCAGGCCCAAAGACAGCAACAACCCATAGGCCGAGGGACTCGCGGTCACAGCCAACGCCAGCCCCCCGGCTGAGAGAGTGAGCCAGAGACGCTCTCCAGTGTCAAGGAAGCAGGCCAGCCCGCCCAAGAAGGCCATCCCCCCCACAGCGGCCACCACTGTGCCGTCCAGTTGACGCGAGGCGAAGAGCGCCGTCGGGGAGATAGCCAGATACAGCCCGGCCGCCAGCGCGCCCACGCGCCCGATGCGCTGCCGGAGCAAAAACGGCGTGAGGGCCAGGACACTGCCAAACAAGGCCGGCCACAAACGAGCCAGTGCATCGCTTGCGCCAAATAGCCAGAAGAGTAACGCATTGGCCGCAAAGAGAAACGGGCTGTAACCTGCCTCCGGCATCCCCTGCCCGGTCGCGGCCCGCCAGGCAAGCATCGCTTCGCGGGCCTCCTGAGCATTGAGCGGGGCGGCGTCGAGATGGGATAGACGAAGTGCAAGCGCGATGAGGACGATGAGAACCCACAGGGCAGTCTCGACGGTGATGCGCGACGTGTGATGCGTGTTGCGTGTTGCGTGGTTCATCGGCGGTAAATGGTCACGGTGCGGGTGTCGTAGACAATCTCCATCAACTGGGCGAACTTGGCCAGACCAGCGGCAGGATAACGCATCCGCTCAACCGGCCCGACGTAGACGTAGGATATACCATATTTGTCAAGCAGCGTCAAGACCTCGTCCGGGTCTACGCTGGTGTAAAGCGTCTCGATGTCTGGTTCTCGATGGGCCTGCTCATCGTAATTCCCACGCCATTGGTGCTCGTGGCCGGCCCAACCGAGGAGTGTGGGCAGGCCGGTGTGGGCAG
>QMOC01000373.1 GCA_003648085.1 Chloroflexota bacterium | reverse complement strand
TCGGAGGCCTCAAAGCCCTGCACCGCCTGAATGCGCATCATCTCCCCTTCCCGCAGCCACAGGGAAACGGCATCATAGGGGACGACCTGCTCCAATTGTGCCAGGATCAACTCCAGCACCTCATCGAGGTCGAGCGTGGAGCCAATGGCCCGCCCGACCTTTGTCAGGGCTTCCAACTGGCGAGCGCGCTGCTGCGCTTCCTCGAAGAGCCGGGCATTCTCGATGGCGATGGCGGCCTGGTTGGCGAAGGCCAGCGCGGTTTTGGCATCCCTTTCGCTGTAGAAATGGGCCTCGCTCTTGTCGGTGGTTAGTATGCCTATCACCCGGTCCTTGACCACCAGCGGGACGCCCATCCACGAACGGATATTACGTAACTCGGACTCCAGGCCGAAGACCTTCATCGGTTTCAGCCACCGCTCGTCCTCATGGACAGCACTGACGACCAGGGGCCGTTTGCTTTCTACCACTTCGCGGTTGAGGGGAGCCAGATCCAGATTGAGACGGACTTTGAGTACGCTGGCCGGGTCGGTGAATCCTTTCACGGCGTGGATGACCAGGTCTCTGCCTTCCAACAGCATAATCGAGCCACTGTCGAAAGCGATGACTTTCCCCAGTTCGGCCAGTATCAGACCCAGCACCTCGTTGAGACTGAGCGTTGAGTTGAGCGCCTGGGCAATCTCCCGCAGAGTGTTGGCCAGGCGACGGCTGTCCCTTTCCTCCTCTAGCAATCGCGCGTTCTCGATTGCCACCGCTGCCTGCGCTGCGATAGCCATCGCCAGGTTCACCTGCTCCTCCGTGAACTCCTGGCCTTCCTCGACGTGGTCAAGAGCCATCACTCCGATAACGCGCGCTTTGCTGACCAGCGGGACGACGAGTACGCTCTTGACGCCAAAAGGCTCGATCCAGTGCCTGGGCAGCGATGAGACTGAGGTGTCCGAAACGAACAGCGGTCGCCGCTCGTGTATGACCTGCCACGCCTCCGGTACCTGGCTCACCGGCACAGGGTAACTGGCATCCCTGAACAGCCGCCACATCTCCTGGTCTACGTGGCCATTGCTGAATTGGGACATGCTGGGGTTCAGCATCTTCCCCTCTTCCGTCAACATCAGGATAGTGCAGCGGTGGGCTCCGCACACCTGGGCTGCGCGTTGCGTCACCCGCTTGAGCACTTTGTTCAGGTCTAGCGTGGCCGATATATCGCGGCCAATCTCGATTAGCGCGGCCAACTCTTGGTTGCGCCGCTCCAACTCGGCAGTACGTTCGGCGACTTTCTTCTCCAGGTCGGCCTGGTAGTCGCGGTTCCCCGCCTCCAGGCGGCGCTTCTCATCCAGCAGTCGTTTTCTTTCGGCCGCGCGGCCAACCACGTGGGTCAACATCTCCTGGGTGACCGGTTTGGCGACGTAGTCGTACGCGCCGTGGCGCACTGCCTCGATCGCGGTGGATATGTCCGGCTCGCCGGTGACCATGATGACCGGGATGTTCTCGTCAATCTCGCGCACTCGCTGGAGGAGCGCCAGGCCGTTGACGCGGGGCAGAATAATGTCGGCCACGATGATGTCAACCCCCCCTGCCTCCCCTGGGCCGGGGGAGCGCGCGCGGGCCAGAAACGCTTCCGCCTCGAAGAAGTCAGCCGCGGTGGTCACGTCGTAGCCGGCTTCCTCCAAAAACGCCTGAAAGGTTTCGCGGATGCTCAGTTCATCATCTACGATCAGTACATGGGCCATGTCGCAGTTCCCACTCGTTGTCAACAGGAAGATCCACCCGGAAAATAGTGTACTCCCCCTCGACACTCTCTACCTGGATGTCGCCGCGGTGATCCTGGACAATGCCGTAACTGACGGAGAGACCCAGCCCGGTGCCCTCACCAGGCCGCTTGGTGGTGAAGAAAGGAGTGAAGAGGTGGGGCAGATTGTGGGCCGGGATGCCTACACCACGATCGTGGAAAGTGGTGCGCACATAGGGTTGTCCTTCCCTCTCCACCTGCTCGATGCGGATGGTCAGGCGCTTGTTCGGGTCGCTACCTGGGTAACGGGCGTTGAGGGCGTCACGGGCGTTGAAAATCAAATTGAGGAAGACCTGCTGGATGCGCTGGCTGCGGCATTTGATCTTGGGCAGGCCCGGTTGCTCCTCGATTTCCAAAATGATGCCGTCCTTTTTCAACTGCTGGCCGGTCAGCGAGAGGGTGGCTCGGAGGATGTCGGCGACGTGGGCTGGGCTGTGGGCCTCCTTTTCCACGCGGGCGAAGGTGAGCAGGTCGTGCACGATGTGGGCCACCCGGTTGCCCTCCCGTAGGATGCCCTCCAGAAAGCGGGCCTGGCGACTGCCCGGCTCGGCTTTGTTCAGCAGCAGTTGGGCGTAATTGATGATACCGTTGATGGGGTTGTTGATCTCGTGGGCCACGCCGGCAGCCAGTTGGCCGATGGAGGCCAGTTTGGCCGACTGGATCAGTTGTTCCTGCAGCCGTCGCTGCTCGGTCACGTCTTCGACAGTGGCCAGCGCACCGCTGACTGCTTCGCTCTCGTCGCGCAGGGGGATCATGTGGAGCCGCACGATGCTCTCTTTGCCCCAGTAGGAGCGGTAGGGATACTCGGCGGTAATCTGCGTTGCCTCCTCCATGCAGCGACGAAAGTCGGCGGCAATGCCGGCCTCGACCAGGCTGGGCAAGGTCAGCAGGTTGAACTGGCAAGTGGCCTCTTCGCTGGGGGAACCCAGGATCTCCAGCAAGGCCGGATTAACGTGGGTGATGTTGCCAGCACGGTCACAGGTGACGACACCGATGGGGGTCTGGGTCATCAGAGTGCGGTATCTTTGCTCACTCTCCCGCAGCGCCTCCTCCGCCCGCTTGCGCTCAATGGCAAAGGCGATGTGACTGGCCATCGTTTCGGCTACCTGGATTTCCTCTTGGCTGAACTGATGGAGCGTGCGGTAGTAGAGCATGAATTTCCCCAACAGCCGCCCCTTATAAACGAGAGGGATGAAGCCCAGGGCGCGGATGTCTTCACCGAGGATCACGTCCCGCAGTGTCTCTAAACTTGGCTCCTCCTCCGCGTTGGGGATAAGGACGGGTTGCGGATTCTTTGCATCGGGCGGCCATGGTGAATGTCCTTCCACCGCCTTCCTATAGTTCTCCGAAAGCCCCCGCCAGGCCTTGAAGCGCATGATACCGTCCGGATCAAATAGCAGCACAGCGGATCGGTCGGCCTCCAACGTGTGCTGCAGGCCATCCAGTGCTACCTCATAAATCTCCTCGATGACCTCTGCACGGCTGACGGCCTCGCTGAGATGGTGGATCATCTGGAGTTGCCTGAAGCGCCGTTGCAGCGCCTTCTCTGCCCGCTTGTGCTCAGCGATGTCTTGAGAATTCTCAACGATGATTTTCCTCATTGTGTCTCTTGTTGTGCCTCTTGCAGATTGACTCCGGCTGCGTGCGCCAGGCGTTGCAGCCGCGCTATCGCATCCTGGAGCGCCGTCCTGAGTTCGGCCTCTCGTCCTCTTGACCGCCCTGTTGCGCCATCTGCCAGCGCGGCCCCCACTCGCCCCATCGCCTCGCTCGCCGCCAGGAACTCTGCCACCGCGTCCCACCCCGACGTCACGGAGGTCGTCCTCGCCGGCGCGACCGATGTCCTCGCCGGTCCCACAAG
>QMOC01000372.1 GCA_003648085.1 Chloroflexota bacterium | reverse complement strand
TTCACCGGGGCAGCGGATGAGAAACGGATAAGCGGATAATACCCCGACACTGCGTGGGATCACCGCACTCTCCGGCGGGCACTCTTGCCCGGTCATCCGTTTATCCGCTCTCTATCCGTTGCATCAGTCTAAGGCGGTGAACAAGTACGGCCTTTGGAATCTGTTCACCGGGGCAGCGGATGAGAAACGGATAAGCGGATAGCCTGCCAGCGTTGCACGCTCCAGAATCACCGCACTCTCCGGCGGGCGAGCCCGTGCATCTCAGCCCCGAAGGGGCTTTGTTTTTGAGCCGGAGGCTTGAGCGCAGGAGCCTCCGGCGGGCGAGATCTGGGAGACGTCGCGCATCACCACCGGCAGATAGAACTGCCGCCACGGTGACGGCAGGTTTACGTGGCCGCACCAGACGGCGGTGCCGCAATGGTCTCTCACGGTCAGGGTGAGCGGGTAGACGCCGTAGGCCGGGTAGGTGTGGGTCACCGCAGGCACGGTACTGGTGACGCCGTCGCCGAACTCCCACAGGTAATAGACCGGCAGGGAGGCCTCCACCTCGGCCGAGAAGGCGGCGCTCAGGTCGTCGGTGAACACGTGCACGGCCTGAACGGTAGGTGTGAGGCAGGCGAAGGCACCGCTGCGGGCCAGGTCAGCCTGAAATGTGGGCCAGGGAGCCCGGTCGAAGGGGCCGGGTGTGTCCCAGAAGAACACCTTCGTCTCCACGCCCAGCCCCACCTCCAGATCCCCATCGCCGTCCACGTCCACCAGCACCGGTGAGCAGCGCCGGTCCCAGTCGGGCCACGGCGCATCGCGGGTGGGGATGGAGCGCGGCCAGTCCTCCACCGGCGTGCCGTCGCTGTGCCAGGCGTAGACGCCACCATCGTCGTCGCCCCCGGCCAGCAGCACCTCCAGGTCGCCGTCCCCGTCAATGTCCCCCACCACCGGCGAGGAGCGGACGACCGGCGCTTTGGCGTTGCCCCAGCCGTCCACCGGCGTGCCGTCGTAATGCCAGGCGTAGACGACCTGGGACCCGCCGGCCAGGATGATCTCCAGGCTTCCGTCGCCGTCCAAGTCCGCCAGGGCCGGGGAGGACACGATGTCCCCGGCCAGGCCGGTCTGCGGCCAGCCGGGGGCCGGAGTGCCGTCCGGGCGCCAGACGTAGACCGCGTCCTCTGCGGCAGCCACGATCTCCGGCACACCGTCGCCGTCCAAATCCCCCGCTGCTGGTGAGGCCACGAATTTGCCGCTCACGGTGATGGGCCAGCCGCTCATCGGGCTGCCATCGGGCCGGAACGCGGAGACACGCCCCGTGCGGCCGGCCACGACGACCTCACGCTCCCCATCGCCGTCCAGATTCACCAGGAGCGGCGAGGCGTCGCAAGCGTCGGTGGGCCGGGGCCAGCCGGACACGAGGGAGCCGTCGTGGTGCCAGGCGTAGGTCTGGCCGTCGCGGGAGCAGGCCACGACTTCGAGGTCTCCGTCCTCGTCCAGGTCGGCGGCGGCGGGGGTCGCGTAGATGGCATCGTCCGTGGTCTGGGGCCAACCGGCTGCCGATGCGCCGTCGTGTTCGTAGACGTAGACCCGCCCGTCTATGGAGCCGACGATGACCTCCAGATCTCCATCGGCGTCTAGGTCCGCCAGGGTGGGGGTGGTGAGGCGGTTGTCGGAACCGGGCATCCGGGGCCAGCCGTCCACGAGGGAGCCGTCGTGGTGCCAGGCGTAGACCCGCATGCCGTAGGCCCCGCAGCGTCCCCCCTCCAACGCACCGCCGCAGTTGTACATCCCCTCGACGGCCACCACCTCCATATCGCCGTTGCCGTCCAGGTCGCCCACGGCGATGGCCGATTCGGAGATACGCTGCTCGACGTCTCTGGGCCACCCGGCCTGGTAGAGTGGGTCCACCACCACCGTCGCCGCATCCGAGCCGATGTAATCGGTGCCGTGGACCAGGAGGCGCAATGTGTAGCGGCCGGCCTCGGTAATGGCGCCCGTGTCCCACAGCGCCAGCGTGCCCGCCGTGACCGGCGTGGTGGCCGTGAGCACCGGGGTCCAGCGGTCTGGATTGGCGCCCGCACCCACCTGCACGGCGTAATCCTGAAAGTCACCCCGGGTGGCGGTGCCGGTGACGGTGACGACGGCCCCGCCGCCCAGGAACTCACCGGCGGCAGGCGCGGTGATGTCGGCGTGGTCCACGCTGACGACGATTTGATCGGCGCTGGTCAGGCCCGTCCCGTCGGCGGCGGTCAGGCGCAGGGTGTACTTCCCGTCCGGTAGGAGGCCGGTGCCCCACGTGCCCAAAGGCCCGGCGGTCAGCGGGGTGGTGGCGGTGACACCGATCTGCGTCCAGGTAGCCGGGTTAGTGCCGCTCCCGTAGTCGAGCCGATAAGAGGCGAAGGTGGCCCCGTTGGCCGTCCCGGCGTGGGCCGACCCCGCCAGGGGAACTCGACCGGCCACCGGGAATCCTCCCGGCGGTGACGCGATGTGCGCCACCGGGTCCTCGTAATCGGTCACGACCGGCGTGGCCGGGTCACCTAGAAGCACCAGTTCCAGGCAGACCCAGCGCTCCGGCCCGGCGGGTCCCACGCGATCCAGCGAAATCTCCTTGGCGTACTGAAGCGCCTGGCCCACGGGGTGGATGCGCTCGTTGAACAGCGCATCAATAAAGGCCAGGTGAAAGAGTTGCGAGGCCCCGTTGGTGGAGCCGGGGAGGTACCAGCCGTATTGGGTGTTGCCGATGAAGGCAAAGGCCCCGTGCTCGCCGAAGACGAAATGCTCGCCGACGGCGTCGTCCTCGTCGAACTTGGCCGCCAGGCAGCCCTGAGTGTGCACCAGGAACGGTTCCTCGTTGGTCAGATTGTCCACCTGTGCGCGGGTCATCCTCATCACCATCCCGTAGTAGGCGTGGCCCAGGTGATTGACGATGTGCACGCCACCGTTCAGGCGGGGGATGAGGTCCGACGCATCCCAGGTAGCGTTGCGGTCGTACAGGCGGGTCACGTCCAGCGCCGGCGCCAGCGCCGCGATCTCGTCCACGGAGTATCCGGCGTAGGTTCTGCTGTCCAGTTGCTCGCCGAGCATAAGCCCCTCGTCCAGGTAGGCGGCTGCGGGGTCGCTCTCGTAGGCGATGATCTTGTTGATGAAGTTGGCGGCCTGGGCAGCGCTGCTCACCGGCGCCCGGCCCACGTAGAGTTCGGCGTAGAAATCGGCTTCTTCACCGGCCTCGCCGGTGCCGCCGCCGGTCGCATCCCCCTCGCCGTAATAGCCATCGGCGTCGTCGTCCCAGGTGCCGTCCAGACCGGCGTAGTAGTTATCGCAGATGAGTTCGTCGCTGCTGTGGATGCCCGCCAGCACGCTCACGTAGCGCGGGGGGATGATCTCCACGTCGCCGCCCAGCAGGACGTAGCGGAGCGGGTGGGGGGTGGTGAGCCAGGCGGTGTAGGCATCAATGAGGAAATTGCGGATGCGGGTGGGATTGTCGGTGCCGCCGTCGGGACGGGTGCCGTCGTAGTGGGCGTAGATCTCCTCCGTGGTGAAGATGCGGGCGGCCAATCCCTGGCTTGTGCGCCAGTCCACCAGCGATTGGAAGGTGGGGCTCAGCGCCTCGTTGGTGATGATGATGTAGTCGTAGGGGGTGTCGGGGTCTACGAGGG
>QMOC01000371.1 GCA_003648085.1 Chloroflexota bacterium | reverse complement strand
TAGGGCTGGTTGAACCAGGTGGCTTCGATGAAGCCGGTGCCGTCGGAGAGGGTGGCCTTGAAGATCACACCGCCCCCTCGGGTCTCGCGCGCACCGGCATCCCAGACCTGAGCGATGATGGTGACCTCCTCGCCGTATTCGAGGCGGTTGATGGGCTTGAGTTGCGAGTAGTCGTCGTAGCGGCGGGGGAAGAAGTAGAGCATGTCACGGATGGTGTGGATGCCCAGTTTTGCCAGCCGCTCGGCCTGGCGGGGGCCCACTCCTTGTAGGACGGTGACAGGGGAATCGAGGCCGATGCGGGCGTAGGTCGGCGCGGGCGGAGTGGGAGCCGGCTCGGCCCTGGCGGGTACGGGTGGAGTGAGGGCTGCTTTCTCCCTCCTTTCCTTCCGTTGGGGTGGGCGAGAGGGAGGCGCAGCCTTAAGCATCTCCAGCAATTCGGTCACAGCCTCCTGGCGGGAGGTACGGTCGGGAAGGTCGCTATAGGCACGTAACCGGTCGGCCACTGCCTGAACCCAATCGGTCGCCTCTGGCCCGAAGGTGTCCCCGGCCTCCCGCAGCCAGGTATCGGCGAAGCGAGCCAGGCCACCGAAGACAGCCCGGTCCTGGTACTTCTCTGCCTCTAGACAGAGGATGTTGGTCAGTTTCTCAACAGGCGTAGTCATATTTATCTGGTAGTCACGGCAGCCACGCCCAACTCGTGGCCCCACGTGGGCACCGCCACTTCGGCAGGCACATCGGACGTGCTGTCGGTGAGGATGTGTACCTGGCTCATCGGGGCAATGCCTCCTTGCTCGTTCCCTCGTACACCACCAGGCCCATTCCATCCGGCCCGATGTGGGAAGCCAGCAGTGGGCCGTAGAGCAGGATGGGAAACTCGTGGTCGGGCGCGATGAGTTCCAGTCGCTCCCGCAGTATCTTCGTCTTCTCCGTGGGATAGGGGGTGCTCTGCAAGATGGCTATCCGTTCGATGTAGGAGAACTCGCTGGCGAACTCGGCCAGTTTGTCTATCGCCCGGTCGCGATTACGGACTTTTTCCATAGGGATGATCTTGCCCTCTTCGATTGCCAGGAAGGGCTTGATGCCCAGCATGGTGCCCAGGATGGCCTGGGATGGGCTGATGAGCCCGCTGTGCTCCAAGTAATCCAATGTCTCGGTGACCAGTACGACGTAAATACGTCGGATAAGCCCCCGCATCTGGCGCACGATCGCACCCAGTGGAACGGACTGACGGGCCAGTTGTGCTGCCTCTTGTACCAGGATGCCCAGGCCCAGGGAAAGGGTCTCCGAGTCCATAACTACGATATCGCAACGTCCCAGGAATTCGCGGGCGGCCTTTTGTGCTTCGCGGCAAACGAGGCTGAGGCTGGCCGAGGAGTGTAGCGAGATGATCTGGTCGGTACGGCGCATCAAGCGGTTGTATACGCGCCGGAACTCTCCAACGGTCGGGCCAACTATTTTAGGGTGGACACGGTCATGGGCCATACGGAGCAGTAATTCTTCGTGATCCAATTCTGTGCCATCCTGGTAGTCCTCGTTGTCAATACGGACGGTCAGAGGTAAGATGGTGATGTCGAGCCGTTCGGCAATGGCCGGCTCGATGGTCGCTGCACTGTCGGTGACGATATGGACTCTGGACACGTGACCTCCGCTATTTGTCTGATAGTCCGATACCGGACACTGGCGATTTTGCTCGTAGTAACGACTTCAGTCGTTCAAAGCAAGGTCGGAGCGACCGAAGTCGCCATTACGACCCCCATATCTTGATCTGGACACCGGCGAATTTGCTCGTAGTAACAACCACCCGACCATCTATTCCACCGAAAGGATGTAATAGTAATGGGGCTGTCCCCCAGCGATGACCTCGATTTCCTGGTTGGGCCAGTCCTGCTGCAAAAGGTCGGCCAGTGCATTGGCGTCGCTCTCGCTGATAGTCTCGCCATAGTACAAAGTGATGATCTCATGGTCGGCGGCGTTCATTTCCTTCAACAGTGCTCGCACGACCTCTTCAACCGTTGTACCGGTTACCTTCAGTTCCCCGTTGTGCAGGCCGATGACCTGTCCATCGGCGACCTCCACGCCGTTGATCGTCACCGAGCGGGTCGCGGTGGTGACCTCGCCCGTCTCGATCTCCTCCATCGCGCTCGTCATAGCGGCCACGTTGGTCTCGAAATCGGCCTGGTAGTTGATCGCCAGAAGCGCCGCGATGCCCTGGGGGATGGAGTGACTTGGGATGACGGCCACAGATTTGTTGCTGAGTGCACGGGCCTGCTCGGCTGCCAAAATGACGTTGCTGTTGTTAGGCAGCAGAATCACGTGCTCGACCGGCAGGTTCTCGATGGCCTCCAACAGGTCCTTAGTGCTGGGATTCATCGTTTGGCCGCCACGCACGATGGTGCTCGCGCCCAGGCTCTGGAAGACGCGAGCCAGGCCATCGCCTGGGGCGACAGCCACGACGCCGATGTCCTGAAGGGCCTGGGGCGAGGGAGGCGCCGGCAACTCGTGCTCAGCGATGAAGTCCTGATACTGAGCCTGCATATCCTCCACCACGACGTCGCGCAGTGAGCCCAGACCGGCTCCGTAACTGATGGGCACGCCGGGGTCGGGCACGTGGACGTGGACCTTGACCATCGTAGGATCGCCTACAACGAGTGGACATTCGCCCATCTCTGCGATTCTCTGGCTGATAGTGTCCACATCGAGCCCCTGTCCGACGATGAGGAACTGCACGTCGTAGCCGTAGCCAGCCTTGCCAGGCGCTAACCCCGTGGTAATCAGATCCACCGCTTCGACCAGACGCACGTCCTCGGCGACGGGCTCTCCTCGCATGTAGCGCAACATTCCCTCCAGAATGACGAATAGCCCCTGGCCGCCGGCATCCACCACCCCGGCCTCTTTGAGCACCGGGAGCAGGGAAGGGGTAAGCGTGACGGCTTCATGGGCAGCGAACACCATATGCTCCAGTACGTAGACCAGGTCTTCGCTCACTTCCGCTGCGGCAGTGGCGGCATCGGCGACCATGCGGGCAACGGTGAGGATCGTCCCCTCAACTGGCTTGACCACGCCCTTGTAAGCCGTCACTGCGGCTTCACGGCAGGCAGCCGCCAGGTCAGAAGCACGGTAGACCTCTTTGCCGTCCAGGCTGCGCGCGAAGCCGCGCCAGATCTGGGAGAGGATAACGCCGGAGTTGCCCCGGGCCCCCATCAGCGCACCGTGAGCCATCTTGTGGGCTATCTGCCCCACGTTGCGCTCCGGCGAATCCTTGATCTCGACCCAGGCGGATTGCATCGTCAGCACCATGTTGGTCCCCGTGTCACCGTCGGGGACCGGGTAGACATTGAGTGCGTTGATGGCGGCCTGGTGATGTTGCAGCCAACCTAACGCGGCTTTAATCAACCGCTTGAAGCCTTGACCGTCGGTGACCAGACGCGGGGAGCGCCGTGTGGCCATTGATACCTTCTCGTCTGTCAACCTGCTGAATCCTTTCACAGAAAAATCAGCCGGGGCTTGCGAAGTGTCTTTCAATGCTTTAATCGTAACTACCCAGCCGTCCCCGGGCAGAACGGTTAGAACGCATTCTTTAGGACGCAGATTCACGCAGATTTTCGCAGACGAGATTAAAAATCAGCGTGGGTCAGCGTTAATCTGCGTCCGATC
>QMOC01000370.1 GCA_003648085.1 Chloroflexota bacterium | reverse complement strand
GGCGTGACCGACGCATTGATTAAAGGCGCACGGACAGCCGCCTCCGGTGACGACCAGACCTACCACGCCATCGTCACCGAACTGCGGGCGCGCCACTACCGGGCCGTGGATGCTCTGTTGGAGCCAGACGACGAGCACACTTCCCTGCTAACTGCGGTGGACGACTACCTGGACGAATTCGCAGCCTTCTGTCACAGCGTGCACATCCTGGGCGAGGTCACCCCACGGGCGATGGACGCCATTACTTCGCTGGGCGAGCGGATCAGCGCCCGCATCCTGGCCGCCCATCTGCGCCAGCGGGGAGCCCGCAGCGAACCGGTGGACGCCACCGAACTGATCGTCACCGATGACACTTTCCAGAACGCCGCGCCGCTGCTCGTCCCCACCCGCGAGCGGGTCTCCGCCAGGCTGGCCCCGCTGCTGGACGATGGGCTGATCCCCATCGTGACCGGCTTCATCGGAGCCACGGAGGAGGGGGTGACGACGACGTTGGGTCGAGGCGGCAGCGACTACAGCGCCGCCATCCTGGGCGCCTGCCTCGACGCCGACGAGGTCTGGATCTGGACCGACGTGGATGGTGTGATGAGCGCCGACCCCCGCATCGTGCCCGAGGCCCGCGTCATCCCCGTCCTCTCCTACGGCGAGGTGGGCGAACTGGCCTACTTCGGGGCCAAAGTGCTGCACCCGCGCACCATCCGCCCCGTGATCGAGCGCGGCATTCCGTTGTGGGTCAAAAACACCTTCAACCCCGACTACCCCGGCACCCGTATCGCTCAAGAGCCGGAGAGTGTCCCTGGCACCGTCAAAGCGGTCACCGCCATCAAGGGACTAAGTATGGTGACGGTCGAGGGGCGGGGAATGATGGGCGTGCCCGGCATCGCAGCCCGCACCTTCGCCGCCGTCGCCAGCCAGGGGGCCAGCGTGTTGATGATCTCTCAGGCCTCGTCGGAGCAGTCCATCTGTTTCCTCATTCCCACGCAGGCCGTGCCGCCGGTCATCGGTGCCATTGAGGAGGAGATGGCGTTGGAACTGGCGCGGCGGGACATTGACCGGGTCTGGTCGCTGGACGACGTGGTGATCGTGACCGCCGTGGGCGCGGGGATGCGTGGCACGCCGGGCGTCGCTGCTCGCATTTTCGGCGCACTGAGCCGGGATAACATCAACGTCATTGCCATCGCCCAGGGCTCGTCCGAGTGCAGCATCTCCCTCGTCGTCGCAGCCGATGACGCCGCCGAGGCGGTGCGGCAGATTCACAAGGAAGTCATTCTAAGTGGCGAATAGGGGGTTCAGGAGATGAAGAAAATAAGAGCGGGCCTCATCGGCGCCACCGGCATGGTCGGGCAAAACTACCTGCGGCTTCTGAAAGAGCATCCCTGGTTTCAGGTAACTTACGTCGCCGCATCCCCCAGGTCTGCGGGTAAGAAATACTCAGAGGCAGTGGCCGGACGGTGGATAATGGACGAAGAAATCCCGGAAGAGGTCGCGGACCTGATCGTCGGCGACGCAAACGACGTGGAAGAAGCGAAAGCCAAATGCGATTTCGTGTTCTCCGCCGTCGAGATGGAAAAGCAGGCCGTGCGAGAACTTGAAGAAAAGTACGCCGCCAACGACATCCCGGTCGTCTCCAACAATTCGGCTCACCGCCACACCGAAGACGTCCCGATGCTCATCCCGGAAATCAACGCTCACCACACCGACATCATTCCTTACCAGCAAAAGAACCGTGGCTGGAACAAAGGTTTCATCGTCGTCAAACCCAACTGCAGCCTGCAAAGTTACCTCACGCCTGTCTACGCTCTGATCAAGGCGGGGTATCCTGTCGAGAGCCTGGTCATCACCACCCTTCAGGCGGTATCCGGTGCGGGCTATCCTGGCCCGGCGTCAATCAATATGATAGACAACATCATCCCTTTCATACCGGGCGAGGAAGGGAAAACCGAGCGCGAGCCGCTGAAAATACTGGGCTCCATCAAGAACGGCAAGTTCGTCTATTATGACGCACTGAGAATTTCGGCCCATTGCAACCGCGTCCCCATCATAGATGGCCACACAGCCTGTGTCAGTCTGAAGTTCAGGTCGGCCCCACCTTCCCTGGATGAGATTATCGCCATCTGGAACGAATTCAGAGCCGAGCCGCAGGAACTGAATCTTCCTTCCGCTCCCCAACCGCCTATCGTCTACCGGGACGAAGAGGATCGCCCCCAGCCGCGCAAGGATCGGAATGTGGGGAAAGGGATGGCCGTGACCGTCGGACGTCTGCGTGAATGCCCGGTGATGGACATCCGGTTCGTCGCCTTGTCGCACAACACGATCCGGGGAGCAGCCGGCGGCGCGATCCTGAGCGCCGAATTGCTCAAGGCCAAGGGCTATCTGGCGAGATGACTTTGTTCAACGAGTGTCTACCGGAGGCTACGTCGAATGAAAATCTATGGTCGCACATCCGTTCACGAATTTCTCGGCGACTTCGTCGTCTACCGCAACCTGGTGCCACTCGACCCACGGCTGCCCCCGCTGGCGGAGGTTCGCCGGCACGTGGGGCTGCCGGAGGGCGTCATCCCGCGCAAGACCGCCCCGGAGTACGCCCGCGTCATCGTCCACCTGCTGCGGCAGGCGCGGGCGCTGGGTGCACCCGGCACGTCCATCGAGCGTTTGGTCTACGTGGGTGACACGCGGATGAGCGACGGCACCGCTTTCGCCAACATCTGCCGCGCCGGGGGCTGGGCGGGCCTGGCCTTCATCGGAGCCGAGCGGGACGAGCCCGCGCACGTGGAGGTAGTCGCTGTGGAGCAAGATGACATCTTGCCCTGCGAGGCGACCCTCTACCTGGCCAATCGCTGGGCGGCGCTGGCCGACTTCGACCACTTCTGCCACGAGCAGGGGTTTCCGCTGGACGAGCGGACGGCGGTGATCGTTGACCTGGACAAGACGGCGTTCGGCGCTCGGGGGCGCAACGATCACGTCATCAACCGGGCGCGGGTCGAGGCGGTGCGCCGCACCGTCGGCGACCTGCTGGGGGATAGTTTCGATCCGCTTGCTTTCCAGACCGCTTACGACCGGCTCAACCGGGCCGAGTTCCACCCCTTCACCGCCGACAATCAGGACTACCTGGCCTACATCTGCCTGATCCTGGCGAGCGGCCTGTACGAGTTGGAGCCGCTGGTGGCCGAGGTGCACGCCGGGCGGATGGCGACATTCGAGCAGTTCATCGCCGAGGTAGACGACCGCGCGGCGGAACTGCCCGCCGACCTGCGTACCATCCACCGGCAGATTTACGCCCGCGTGCAGGAGGGCGACCCCACGCCCTTCAAACCGTTTCGCTACAATGAGTACCGGGCCACCATCGAGCGGATGGGCCACCTGGACGACGGTGCATCGGTGGCGGAGTTGCTGGAGAAGGAGATCGTCATCACGCAGGAGGTGCGGGAGATGGCGCTGAAGTGGCGGGCGCAGGGCGCACTACTCTTCGGCCTTTCGGACAAGCCGGACGAGGCCTCCATCCCGCCGGACGACCTGGCGGCCCAGGGCTACCGGGCCATCCATCGGGTGGAGACCCACGCGGTGGGCGAGTAGGCTTAATTTGCGTCCTAACACCACATCGTGTAGAATTGGGAGCGAAAGGAGGGAGGTATGACAGAAAAACTGGTCATCAAGGCTC
>QMOC01000369.1 GCA_003648085.1 Chloroflexota bacterium | reverse complement strand
TAGCGGCCGCGCTTGCGGTCGGTACGGGTCTGGCTGCGGCGACCACCGCTGGAGCGGGTCAGCCGGTCGAGGGGCGTATCCAGCCGACGTGGCGCGAAGTCCTCACCGATAGCGACCTCCTCACCGCCCTCCCACCAGCGCCCTTCTGACGGCCACTGGGGGACGGTCTGCAGCGCCGGCTCCCGCATTGCTTTCGCTCGCTCGGTGAGGGGCTCCTCATCACGGGGCTCCTCAGGTACGCCTTTTTTTTTACCGGCCATTTCGGCCGTCCCCTCGCTCTCCTCCTCGACCCCGGCCTCAATCGGGTTTTGAGCGTGGGCCTCGGCCAGCCGTTCCGCAAGGTCCCCCAGCGTGACCTCCGCCTCCTGCAGCGGGTGTCGCTTCAACCGATGGGGTAATGCCAGTTCGGCTGCCAGCAGGATGTCGCGGTCGCTAAGGCGCGTGCGCTTCTCTAAGGCGGCGTGGGCGCGGGCAGCCTTGAGCACCACCAAATCAGCGCGGTGGCCATCCACCCCCAACTCGCTCATCATCGTCGCGATGGTCGCCAGGTCCGACTGGGAGTACCGAACCGCGGACAGGAGTTGGCGGGCGCGGGCGATCTCCCTAGAAAGCGCCTGCTCCCTGAGAGCCCACTCCGCACAGAACCCCTCGGGGTCGGCCTCGTAGGCCAGGTTCCGCTCCATAATCGCCATACGTGCGGCAGGGTCGTGGATGCCGTGAATGTCCACGCAGAGGGCAAAGCGGTCGAGAAGTTGGGGACGCAGGTCCCCCTCCTCTGGATTCATCGTGCCGATGAGGATGAAACGGGCGGGATGGCTGAAGGAGATACCCTCCCGCTCGACGACGTTGACCCCCATCGCCGCTGCATCGAGCAAGAGGTCTACGACGTGGTCATCCAGCAGGTTGACCTCGTCCACGTAGAGGACGCCCCGATTGGCGGCGGCGAGAACCCCCGGTTCGAAGCGCCGCTCTCCCTTCTGGATGGCACACTCAATGTCCAGCGTGCCCACGACGCGGTCCTCGGTTGCGCTGACCGGCAGATCCACGAAGCGGGTGCGCCGGTGCGCGCGGGGCAATTCCTCGCCTCTCTCGGCCCGTTCGCGGCACTCAGTGCACCACATCGCTGGCTGATCAGGGTCGCAACTGAAGGGACAGTCGGCAACCACCTCGATCTCAGGAAGGAGCGCAGCCAGCGCACGGGCAGCAGTAGATTTCGCCGTACCCCGCTCGCCCCGGATGAGCACACCGCCGATCTGAGGGTAGATAGCACTCAGTATCAGAGCACGTTTCATACGCTCCTGGCCAACAATAGCAGTAAACGGGAAAATAGGTGGCATGCGAATCCTCACAAGTCAATCTGTAGGGCCAATTATACCGCAATCACGGTAAAAACGAAAACACCACCGACCCCCGACTTTTGGGTCATAGACATATCGCGCCGTCTGTGGTATCATTAGAACGCTATGGACGCATTACCTCCCGAATTCCTCATACTCATCGTCGCGCTCGTTTCAGCCCTCGCCGGGGGATTGCTCGTTTGGGTCGCCTGTTACGTTGCCGGAGGGGGAAAGGGCGGGAGACAGCACCGCCAACCGCCCGTCGTTGCAGCACAAGCGGATCAGGAGGCTCCCGCGTCGCCTGGTGAGCAGGATTTGCTGCGCGTCTCGCGCATGAAAAAGGGTGGGCTGGCTGTCGTCGTGCAGGGTCAGCGCTACCGTCACCTGCGGGAGATCACCGATCCGCAGGTGGGGGATGAGACGATAGAGGCCCTCAAAGCCGTACTGGCGTTTGCCGAAGGCTGGCTTCCCTCAACGTCACAGACACCCCCCCAGCCTGCTTCCCAAAAGTCCGTGATGGTGGATGAGCAGACCTTCCTGAGGCAATTACGCCAGCGCGCCCTGTTCTCCCCGGACAGGCCATCCGGGCTTATGGGCTGGCAAAGACGCCACCCGTCGCCTCGCCCGTTGGAGCCGCTGCTTACCCCGGCAGAGGAGATTGACGAGTTGGTACAGCAGCGACTGCGAAGGCAACCGGACCTGTCCGGACACTACATCCGTCTGACCACCGGCAAAGATGGCAGCCTGCGCATCCAGGTGGATCAGCAAACATTTGACGCGGTAGATGACATCCCCGACATCAGGGTGCGGGCGCTCATTCAAGATGCTGTCCGTGAGTGGGAGAGTCAGTAAATTCGCTTCTGCTGGACCTGGCGATCCACCGCTTGAGCAGATCTGACGATTCACTGCGAGTTGTGGGCTACTGAGGGCGGCTAACGCAGAGCCTGAATGACGGAAAAGGCCGCCGTTCCTCACAGCGGCCCGACGCTATGTGTCCGTTGGGCTTAACGCGACGACCTGAGACTACAGGTGGCGCACGAGGCCGAGGGTGTGCAAGAGCCACACGATGCCCCTGTTCCCGCGATCAATCCCTCGCTTCCAATGGCCGAGAACAAGGAGATCACACGGTGCGTGTTTTCACTGTTGCATTTGGGACAGGCGATGGATGCATCAGCGTCCGACATCGCTCGCAGGACATCGAAGCGGGCACCGCACTCAGAGCAACAGTACTCATACAAGGGCATGGCTTCACCTCCACCCTAATTGTAACCCCGTTCGGCTTTGCGGTCAAGGCCCCGGCGCCCTCCCACATCCTGCATCCCACACCTTGCATTCTGCCCCCCCACTGATATAATCTCCCCCGATGGATGAGACTGCACATGCCTCACGCTGGCCCTTCACCATCGCCTTGCTGCTCGTTCTGCTTGTCGCGGCGGGATTGCGTCTGTATCGCCTCCCCGAATTGCCCCTTGGCCTCCACTACGACGAGGCCGCCAATGGTATCCTGGCCGGCGAGATCGCCCGCGGACTCAAGACCCCCATCTTCATCCCCTCCTACACCGGCAAGGAGGTCCTGTTTTTCTACTGGGCCGCTCTGTGGATGAAACTACTCGGCGTGACGCCATTGGCGCTGCGACTGAGCGCGGCCCTGGCGGGGCTGGCGACCGTGGCGGCGACCGTCTGGTCAGTCCACGAGTTGTTACACGACCACTACTACGCGAAGGAAATAGCCCTCCTCACCGGAGCCTTCCTCGCCACCTCCTTCTGGCACCTCGTCCTCAGCCGTTACGGGTTCCGCGCCGTGACCCAACCGCTTTTGCAGGCGCTCACGGTGGGGGCGCTGTGGCGGGGGTTGCGCCCCCCTTCCTCACCCCCACCCCTCCGGTTAGGAGACCTCCTCTGGCTTTTCCTGGCCGGCTTCCTCTGCGGCCTGACCGCCTACACCTACCTAGCCGCGCGCGCCTTCCCCATCCCGCTGGCGGCAGCGCTGCTCACCCTCCTTGCCACCGACCGAGGCCATCGCTGCGCCCGTCTGGGCCAACTGACCCTCTTCGTCGCCGCCGCCGCCCTGACCCTGGCTCCGCTGGCCCACTACTGGCTGACCCACCCCGGCAGTTTCCTGACCCGCACGCAGCAGGTCGCTGCCGTCAGTTGGGCCGACGCCTGGGCCGGGGTCCGCGCCTGTCTGGGAATGTTCTTTCTCCGAGGCGATCCCTACATCCGCTTCAACCTCCCCCGCCGCCCCCTCTTCGATCCCATCACTGCCGTCCTGTTCATCCTGGGCCTTATTGCTCTCATACTGAATCTCAAATCTCTGAATCTCAAATCTC
>QMOC01000368.1 GCA_003648085.1 Chloroflexota bacterium | reverse complement strand
GGCTGAGCCTGCTCGATCAGGCTGATGCCGTACCCGTATTCCTGCCCGTTCTCGGAGCACTCGTTTCGGCGGGCGATGCCGCCGGCGTTAGCGAAATAGCCGATGCCGGCCTCTCCGTTGTTCCTGCAGACGTTTTCCTCCAACGTCGGTTGGGCCTGATCACGGACGGAGATCCCGTCCCCACCGTTTCCCGAGCACCGATTCCGCCGGGCCTCGCCGCCGGAGGTATCAACGTAGACGATGCCATCCTTCTCGTTGTCTGTGCAGATGTTTTCCTCTAGAGTCGGCTGAGCCTGCCCCTCGACCACGATGCCCATTATGCTCCCTGAGCATTCGTTCTGACGGGCCACGCCACCACCGCTCCCGCCGTATCCAATGCCGGCCACCGCGTTGTCCATGCAGACGTTTCCCTCCAGCGTCGGCCGCGCCTGCTCACCGACGCAGATGCCCATCCTCCCGTTGTTGGAGCATTCATTCTCTCGGGCTACACCGCCGGCGTCACCGAAGAAAGCGATGCCGAGCAGTTCGTTGTTCGAGCAGGTGTTACCCTCCAGCGTCGGTTGGGCCTGGCCAGCAACGTAGATGCCGGCACCGTTGTTCTCAACGGCCTCGCAGTCTCGCACGGTTCCGGTCGTATCCTCCTTAATGACCAGACCGGCCACATCGTGCCCTCCGGCGTAAACCGCTCCGGTGAACCGGCAGCGGACGAAAGCCACTTCCCCTCCCTCCACGAGCACGACGCTGGCCTCTGCTTCACCTTCGTGGCGGAAAGTGAGGTCCTCGGCGGCGAAAAGGCCGTCGCCTTGGAAGCGGACTACGAAGCCCTCGGCGTCGGAGACAATCTCGGCCTGATCCATCCCCGCCCCCACCAGGCGGAGCGGCTTTTCAATCTTCAACGGCTCCGCCAAACGGTAGGTGCCTGCTCCTAGAAGGATGGTATCCCCCGGCGAGGCCGCGGCCACAGCCTCCTCCAGGGTGGCATAGTCCCCGCTGCCATCGGCCTTGAGGCGGATGCCGGCCTCCGTCGGCGCGACCGTAGCCGTGGGTGAGGAGGTCGGTGGGGGTGCGGACGTCGGCGTCTCCTGCGGGGTTGAGGTGCCGCAGGCGGAAGCAAGCAGACCGATCAACAGACACACCAAGATAGTCTTTATCTTCGTCATTTTAGCGCCTCCTTCACTTGTGAGAACATATATTTTGCGTCATTCTTGTTGTCCCCCCAGAGCAGCGTGGACGGCATCCGGCCACCAGGTGAAGTTATTGAGCGCAGTCGAAAAATCCGCTTCTCGATCCGGCCACACGTCTATTGGAGCGCTCAGGGTCATTACCGTCATAGCGCCTTCGGCCTCCTGTACCCACACCAGAGCGTGTATATCATTCTCCTTCGACTCCACCTCCAAGTAGATAAAATGCTCCCCGGGGCCGCCCAGTTGCCGATCCAGTTCGATTACATCCTCACCGAACGGCTCCATCCCCACAACGTCGTAGTCCTCGGCAAATCCCTGCCACTCCTCGTCGGAGAAGGGCTTGTCGAAGGCGTAGAAATAGACGTAGATTGTGCCGGACCCGTCCGAGGCGTAGAAAAGGTAATTGTACCCTCCTGTCTTATTTTTCTCGAACCGGTCAAGGTCGGCCGGAATAAGGATGCTGAAGATGCCCTCGGGATCCTCGAAAGGCACCAAAGCGGCCTCTTCCACAGTGAAGTCGTAACGTCCGAACTCCTCATCGTTCACAATCAACACCACCTGGTGTTCTCCGACCGGCCATCCTCCTTCCGGTAGATGGGAGAAGAAACCGCCCGTGTCTTCGGTATCTTCAACTATAGTTATGCTCTTAGTGGCCGTTTCATCCAATTGGCCGTTCACGTACCATTCGGTTTTCAGTCGCGTATACCGGCCGGCATCCCCTCGCATCACCAGATAGACCTCCTCATCGGGTGCAAACGTTGTGGTGGGTTCGATGGGGTTGTAATTCTCATCGGATCCTCGGGCCAGGGTGACCTCGTATATACGAGTGGGAATGGCGTCCGGCGGTGGCACTACACGGAAGGCATAACTGCCGATGGATTGAGCGTCATAGGACACCTCGATGCGATAATCGTCGCTGATGATAAGCGGGTGATCTGGACTGGCGTCCATCCAGAAGTTCACATAAGTATTCTCACCGATGGAGAAGACAACCCCGCTGTTCAAGTCGGAGAGGTCCAAACTAGCATCGCCCAATTCCTTGTCGCCCCGGTAGAAATGGGCAGTGAGAGTGCCTTTGGGCCGCCCTTTTAAAGTGAAGGCAAGGTAGACTTTCTCATCGGGGAGGAAACTGGTGACGGAATCTATGGGGCGGCCGTCTTCATCCACGCCGTGGGTGAAGGTAGCCTCCAGGATTTCTACGCCGGCGGACGGAGTGTCGGTAGCGACGGGTGGAGGCGGGGTATCGGTGGCGGTCGCCGAAGGTGGAGCAGTGGTGGCGGACGTGCCTCCGCATGCTGATGCTATTCCTAATAGTAGAATAGCGCATAGGAACTGAATTTTTAAGACGATGTTTTTCATTTTTTCCTCCTCCTATACCAGTGCTAACCTTCCCGAAAGCTACGAAAGATGCGCTGGCAGACGTAACTGGCGCTTTTTGGGCAAGTTTTCAGCCATTTCATCGTACTTGGAGGCTTTCGGGAAGGTTTTTCAACCAATCCGGCAGGCTCGGAAGACGGGGGTTTGGCTCTTCCATCCCACGAGATCAAATTCGCCAGAGTATTGTCTACTTTACCACCCACGGCTCGAGGAAGGGAACAAGCCCCGCGCCTGGTTCGGCATCTATCACCCGGACGTCCTGGTCTATTATCTCGAATGTATACTCGTCGCAGATTCCATCGGTCTCGGCCAGGAAGGTGGTCGAAGCATACACCTCGGCCGTTTGAGCGTTGCGAAGCACAGCTTCATACTTGGTGTTGTATAGCTCGATGACGAGTTCCACCTCTCCGCCTTCTTCATCCTCCGCTGCGGTGTAGTAGCACTCAGTCACCAGTTCACGCTCGATGGCGGTCAGGCAAACGACGAGTTCGGTCTGGGTGCCTTGGAGGGAGATCCACTCGTCGCGAAAGTCTGCTCCCAACTGACCCCTCCCCAGGAGAACCCACTCACTATCGGGGCTCGCTCGTCGGAAGATCGCCACCGGGAATGGCCCCTCGCCGTCTGCTGCGCTGCCGTAGAAGGCGGCCTCCTCGACCCCTTGACCGTCGCACACTTGCCTGAAGGTTGAGTTCGTCAGATCTGACGAGCCGCCGCCGGAGCCGCATGCCAGCACGGCTGCAGCCAGTACACTTACAACAATCAGAACTACGCCAATCCTGGATCTCATGCTTCTTCCTCCTCAATAAGCATGGCCTTCTCCGTGGTCGCTACTGGGTGACCAACAGTTCCCGCACTTTACTTAAGTTTGCCGAGGTGGATTCTGGGGCACGCTTGTCATTTGTTCATTCTCCACGCCAGTATGGGACTGGATGAAGCGCAGCAGTTCGTCCAGCGACTGGAAGACCAAAGTCTGGCCGCTGGCGGCGTGCTGGATATAGCCCCGCCACAGCGGGCGGCCGTTGGGCCTCGTGAGGCCCTGCTCCCACCAGATGCGAACGACGAAGGAGTGAGTCTGTGGGAAGAAGTTATGGCTGCACAAATTGGCACCTGTCCTGATCAGGAAT
>QMOC01000367.1 GCA_003648085.1 Chloroflexota bacterium | reverse complement strand
TCTCGCATGCTTGCCAAAAGGCGGCAGATCATACGCCGGGTGTCATCTCGCGCGATGATGGCGAAGTTGCAGCCGCTGGAGAATCCCCTGGCCGTGCTACGCCGCTACGCGCATATACGAACTGCGAAAGGTCAGCGAGGCATCGCTCCTGGCAAGGTACTACCTGCCGATTGACGGACGTGGGAAGCATGGTAGAATAATGCTATCCAGCGATGAAACTCATCATCCAAATCCCCTGCTACAATGAAGAGACCACTCTTCCCCAGACGGTACGAGACCTTCCCCGTGTGCTCCCCGGCATTGATGAGATCGAATATCTAGTGGTGGACGACGGCAGCACCGATCGCACAGCCGAAGTGGCGCGGGAATTGGGAGTGCATCATATCGTCCATTTGGGGCAGAATCGTGGCTTGGCTTACGCCTTCCTGGTTGGGCTGGAGGCGGCGCTGAGGGCCGGGGCGGACATCATCGTCAACACCGATGCCGACAACCAGTACCGGGGAGAGGACATCGCCCGGCTGATCCAGCCCATCCTTGAGGGGCGGGCGGACATCGTCGTCGGCGACCGGGGAGTGGCGGCACTGGAGCACTTTTCGCCCCTCAAGCGTTTCCTGCAGAAATGGGGCAGTTGGGTGGTGCAACGAGCGGCTGGCATCGCCATTCCGGATGCCACCAGCGGTTTCCGTGCCCTCACTCGCGAAGCGGCGCTGCGCATGACCGTCCTCAGCGACTACACTTACACGCTGGAGACGCTCATCCAGGCTGGAGCGCGCCGGATGGCAGTGGTGTACGTGCCTGTGCGTACCAACCCCCAGACCCGCCAGTCGCGTCTGATACGCAACATCCCCTCGTTTCTAGCCCTCTCGGCCATCTCCATCCTCCGTTTCTACACGATGTACCGTCCTCTACGGGTCTTCACTACGATGGGAGGAGCGTTGATCACTGGCGGCATAGTGCTGGGCTTGCGCTTCCTATACTTTTTCTGGCGGGGAAGCGGCACGGCTGGACATGTTCAGTCGCTGATCCTGGCGGCTATCCTGACCATCGTTGGGTTCCAGGTCTGTCTGATCGGTCTGATCGCTGACCTGGTGCGGCTGAACCGTAAGATGCTGGAGGAAACCCTATATCGGGTGCGGCGGATGGAACTGGCAGACCAGGACGCTGGCGGGGAAGAAGTGTCGGGATAATGAAACGCTAACCGGGCTGACCTATGCTTGTGGAGTTTCGATTAATCTTCGTGCTCATAGCGATGCTGATCTTGCCCGGCTGGGCCGCGCTAACCGTCAACGATGTGTGGCGTCAGTGGACGGGGTTGCAACGTTGGATTATCGCCATGGGCATAAGCGTCGCGTTCTACCCGGTGTTTTTCTATATAGCACGTTCCGTATTTCCGTTTTTGACGCTAGGTCCATACAAAATGGGCACATTGCTCTTTGCATTCGCTGTTGTGATTGGGTGGCGAATGCGCAGGCGTTGGAGCGAAGCGCTTGCCTTTGACCGGCTAGAGTGGGTGGCCATCGGCATTTTCGGTATGACACTTTTTACCCGTTTCTGGATTATCCGCGATCATCCCTATCCTGCCTGGTCTGACTCATTGCACCATACCTTACTGACCCAACTCACGGCTGTGCGGGGGAAACTGCCCGTTAGTCTGGAACCTTATTTCCCTATTCCATTGGGACAGTATCACCTGGGGCTATACGCACTCTCTGCCACTGTGCAATGGCTGGCCCAGGTCCCAGCCCATACGGCACTACTGTGGACATCGCAGATGCTAAATGGACTGTGTGGCGTGGGAGTTTATCTGGTGCTCGACCGCAAGGTGGGGCGTGCGGGAGCAATCGTCGGCGCAGCGGTCGTGGGATTGCTCTCCCATCAACCTGCGCTCTACGTAAATTGGGGACGGTTCACGCAGATCTCCAGCCAGACTATACTGTTGATTGCCTGGCTAGTGACGTGGGAGGCAATTGCTCTGTGGAGACGCCCGTGGCAGGAGTACAGAATCATAGTCCTTTGGAACACAGCCGGTGCTGGCGTGCTCACGGGGGCCGTGTTTCTGCTGCACTTTCGCGTGGCAGCATTTTATATTCCGCTGCTGATATTCGGCGTCGCGTGGGAGTTGTGGAAGGCCCGTGAGGAGCATCGAATCGGCCACACGCTACTAGGAGCAGTTGTCATTGGCACTGTCGCTTTGATCGTGGTGACCCCCGTTTTATGGGAGGCCTTGCACATCTATGTTACTTCCAGACTGAATCCGCCCGCAGTGGCTGCGAGCGAAATCTCCCAAGCAGCGCGGCTCTATTATGAGTTTCCATGGCGCACTGTGCCGTATCTGGTTGCGCGCCCCTGGCTGATGATTCTTGCAAGTCTTAGCGCTGTGTTCGGTTTATTGAGGCGGAACAAGTTGGTGATTGCCTGTCTTATGTGGACATCCCTGTTGTACCTCTTGGGGAAAGCCTACACTCTGGGCTTGTCACTCGTCAGCGTCACCAATATGGGTGCTGTTTTGATCATGCTGTATTTGCCCATCGGACTGACCGTTGGTTCTGTGGTGGAAGAATCGCTGGCTTTACTGGGGCCCTACCGGCGCGAGGGGGGGGTGCGGCTAATCACTGCGCTCGTTTTGATTGCTGGTTTCGTCGCCAGTCACATCAGGGTCACAGAAATAGAGCCGTACAGGTATTTCGTCACACCAGAGGATATAGCAGCGATGGACTGGATCAGAGAAAACACACCAGCAGATGCTCTGTTTGCCGTGAACACGTATTTCTGGCTCCCTAGAGCGCCGCACGGTACAGACGCTGGGTATTGGATTCCCTACTTCACGGGCCGTCAGACAACCGCTGGTGTCATGTTACTCAGCCTGGGGACACTGGATTACAGGAATAGTATCGTCAGGATGTCGCGAGCAGTAGAGCAGTTGGAGGTTGACAATTCATCTTTGGCAGAGTTGCAGGCATTGGGTGTAGATTATCTGTACATTGGGCGCAAAGGGGACTTCTCCGGCCCTGGGTTGGACGCCGCGCGGTTAAACCAGGCAGAAGACGTAACTTTGCTTTACCAAAAGGACGGGGTGTCTATCTTTCAGATCAATCCGCCGGATGACCGACCTTGACGTCCAAGACCACTTGATGAGTTGTGGCGAAAGCCCTTCTGCGGTATAATATGTTAACCACACATGTAAACATAGGGGGAAGAATCACTGCCGCACCGGGCATAAAACGTAATGCGCGGAGTGGAATTACGTACCGCGTTTCACGTCCCCGAGTGCGGTGGCTTTGTGATAGCAGCCTGTAGAATGGCACGTAAGAGGAAGCGGACAAAGAAATCCAAACGGACCCGCCGCGCCCCTCTGCGCGTCCTCCTCCAGCGGGGGGCCGAGGCCTGGCGCCGTGGACGGGAGGCCGATGCCCTGCGCCTCTGGGAACGTGCCTGGGAAAAGGCACCCACTCCCGAATTAGCAGCCGCCCTGGGCGAACTGTACTTCCGCCGAGGAGTGCGCGCCGTTGTTGCCGGCTCCGGAGATGACGACGCTCTAGTGAACGGCCTGGCTGACCTGGAGCGAGCGAGAGAGTTCCTCCCTGGCGATGAACGTCCCCTCTATCATCTGGAGCTAGCCCACTATCACCTCGGCGTCCTTCGGGAGGCTCAGTGACTTTACCAGCGGGTGTTGGAACTGCAACCT
>QMOC01000366.1 GCA_003648085.1 Chloroflexota bacterium | reverse complement strand
TGGATGATGTGAAGCGACAAGAGGTGCTCGCTCTGGATACCGTCCGCTTCATAAACAGGCCATTCTCCGTCGAGGAGTTGGTAAAGCAGATTGAGACAGTCCTGTGGGAGAATAAGCAGTCTGAGCAGAACAACGCCGGTTGACAGTGGGAGCCCGCTCCGCCGTAAGCAGACAGGGCTGGACGGGGCTGCCCAGCACCGGTGCTCTAGACCCGCGCTCAATGAGGTGAGAAGACAATGCCGAAGATCCTCGTTGTTGAAGACGAACGGGACATCCGTGATCTAATCGGGTTCACCTTGCGCTTTGCTGGATTCGAGGTGGTGTCGGTTGTCAATGGCCTTGAGGCTCTCGAGAAAGCGCCACGGGAGCGACCCGACCTTATCATCCTTGATGTGCGTATGCCAAAGATGACCGGGTATGAGGTTTGTCGTCGCTTAAAAGAAAATCCAGCCACCAGTGCTATCCCGGTCGTCTTCCTTTCGGCCAAGGGACAGGAGACCGAGATCGAGCAGGGCCTGGCTTCGGGTGCAGTGGAATACATCGTGAAACCCTTCGCGCCGGATGAGTTGATTGACCAGGTCAGGGATATTCTGCAGCGCGCAGGGGCTTCGACGTAGGACAAGATGTCATCTTGTCCTACTTGGCCCAACGGTTTTGCGCGCCGGTAAAGTCTGTAACACCGGGCGGTAGTTAGAGCATGAGCGCCATTGTCGTAAAGGATGGCCTCGTTCACTATGAGGCGATTGGACGCGGCAAGCCGTTGGTCTTTCTCCACGGCTGGCTGGGGTCGTGGCGTTACTGGATGCCGGCAATGGAGGAGTTGTCGGGTAGACGCCGCACATACGCGCTCGATCTGTGGGGCTTCGGCGATTCGGACAAACTGAGGGTGCATTACAGCATCAACGCATACGTTGATCTACTTGGGGAGTTCTTGGATCGTTTGGGCATATGGCGCGCTGCGCTGGTGGGCCACGCACTGGGAGGTATGGTGGCCCTGCTGTTCGCTGCCCAGGCTCCAGAGCGGGTGGAGCAGATAATGGGGGTGAGCGTACCACTGATAGATGCGGCCATCAACCGACCTCTTGTCAGTCTCTCTGATAACGGGGAAGCACTGGCACGGCTGGTGGCACGACAGGCTAATTTCCCCGAGGTGAATCTGGAGGCGCGCAGAGCCGACACAGCCGCCATTGCCCACAGCATACGCTCCGCGATGGGGCGCGACCTGCGCCGTGTCTTGTCCCCTCTCGACATCCCTGTGCTCCTCGTGTACGGCGGGAATGATCCTCTCATTAAGCCGCCGCAGACGGAGTGGCTGCAAAGTTTTGACGACAACGTACGCACCATATTTCTAAATGGCACGCAACATTTCCCGATGCTAGAGGAGCGGAACAAGTTCAACCGGCTGCTGATGGATTTCCTCGATGCCGGAGATAATTTGGCCTCGCTAGAGTTGAAAAAGGAATGGCAGCGCCGTCTGCGGTAAGTTGGCCAGAGCCTGTTGCTCACCCCGATGCATCCCCGTTACGGGCGAAGCCCTCGGCTCGTTACGTAACATCCCCCAAGAGTGCCACTGTGCCTTTGACGGACGCTCGCATTACTCCGAGAAATGCCCACATCAATCGGAACTCCGTGTGGATGCCGAGCCTTCGCAGTTCAATCCAGAGTTGCGTTGCGGCAAGAGTGCGCTATAATATGAATTGGGTGGGGCTAAAATCAGTGGACGTCCGGCTTCAGCCGGAAAATCCCCGCTGAAGCAGGGCCTCCGGCCTTTCCTCCCCACGAATTTTAGCCGGACTCATATGAATGACCACACAATATTTGTAGGGCAGAATGGCATCCTGCATTGCCTTTCACGTTCGCAGATTTCAGGTGCGCGGAGATAGCAAACCGTGCAAACTGTACAACCCGACGACTTGGTTCTGCTGGTAGACCGCGACCGCAAATCGTTTATCGTCCGGCTGGAGCCGGGTTCGCAACTCCATACCCATCGAGGGGTGTTGAACCACGATGACCTGATTGGAACCCCCTGGGGGACGCGGGTATACACTCACCTGGGGCATCCGCTCTGGTTACTCCGCCCCTCCACCGATGACCTTGTCCGTGACCTCAGGCGTATTAGCCAGATTGTCTACCCCAAGGACGCAGGCTACATCCTGATGAAGATGCGCATCGCACCGGGTTGCCGCGTCGTCGAGGCTGGCACCGGCAGCGGTGGGCTTACGCTCGTCTTCGCTCAGGCGGTTAGCCCCACTGGCCGCGTCTATTCTTACGAGGTTCGCCCGGATATGCAGCAACTGGCACATAGGAATCTGGAACAACTTGGTCTGACCGAATTCGTCGAGTTCAAACTGCGCGACATCGCCGGGGGCTTCGATGAACGAGACGCCGATGCCCTGTTCCTGGACCTGCCCACTCCCTGGGATTACCTGGCACAGGCGCACGAGGCCCTCGTCAACGGTGGCTTCTTCGGCTGTATCCTGCCCACCACCAATCAGGTCAGCCGCTTGATCGGCGCGCTGGAGGAGACTAATTTCGGCCTGATTGAGGTGGAGGAATTGCTACTCCGGCCGTACAAGGCGGTGCCCGCCCGCCTGCGACCGATAGATCGGATGGTAGCCCACACCGGCTACTTGATCTTCGCGCGGGCGCTTATACCATCGGAGGAGTGAGAAGGGGACTATGGGAAACCTGCGACGATTGGTACTAGACGTGCTGAAACCCCTGGAACCGAGCATCGTGGAACTGGTGCAACTGCTGGCCGATCAGGAGGGCGTAGACGGAGTCAACATCTCAATCTACGAGATTGACCGCCGCGTAGAAAACGCTAAAGTTACCATCGAGGGCCACGACTTACGCTACGATGAGATCGCCCGGGTCATTGAGGAGAATGGCGGTGCTATCCACTCCATTGACGAGGTCGCAGCCGGCAGGGTACTTATTGAAGATGTTATCACGCCGCAAGATTAGCCGTGGGAGAATCGAGTAACGCTCGTGGGCGTTTTGCCCGGCACGTGAACAACGTGCGTGAGTACGACCGCATCACCGGTTTCTCGAAGATCGCCCGTCGTGCTCTGGCGAACAATGCCTTTGATGGCGTCTTGACCATGATCGGCGTGCTGATGGGCAATTACCTGGGTAATGTCCGCAGCGCCGGTACCGTGATCCGTATCGGCATCGCCACCGCCATATCTATAGGGGTCTCTGGACTGTGGGGGGCCTACCTGGCCGAGACTGCTGAGCGTGAGCGTGAGTTGGCTGAACTGGAACGGATATCACTTACCGACCTGGGCAATACGAAAATCGGCCGGGCCTCGCGTGTGGCGGTAATCGTCGTGTCATTGGTAGATGGCTTGTCACCCCTCGTTTCGTCGCTGATTGTGCTCACTCCTTTTTTCTTTGCGCCGCTTATCGGCAATATCCTGGTCAGTTATGCGCTCTCTCTGATCGTTGGACTGCTCGCTCTGTTTGGGCTGGGGATGTTTTTAGGCTACATATCGGGGCGCAGTCTCATTGGCTATGGAATGCGCACCATCGTCGCAGGCATTGTGGCCATCGCAATCAACGCCCTGCTGCCCATTGAGCCATAGTCACATTCACTCACAAAGGAGGTCGCTTATGTTGCGCAGACGTCCCTTCCGTCGCCGACCATTGCTTCGGCGAACTGACCATCCGCCATCAGGCTGTTAGCACGGGCC
>QMOC01000365.1 GCA_003648085.1 Chloroflexota bacterium | reverse complement strand
TGACTTCGCCCTGGAGCCTGCGCCGACCATCCTGCTGGTGGACGGCGGTCGCTGGTATTACGGAAGCGAAATCGGCTACTTCCGTCAGGCGCTCGACGAACTGGCCTATGCTTACGACGAGTGGCCCATCAAGTATCGGCCCAACGACGTACCGACCGCCGCCGACCTGTCCCCTTACGACATCGTCATCTGGTCGGCCCCGCAGGATGCGCCGGGTTTCATTGACGCCGAGGATACCATCGTTGGCTATCTGGGCGGCGGCGGGCGGCTGCTCCTGACCGGTCAGGATGTGGGCTACTGGGACGACGGGGGCTCGGCGGATCGCCGCTGCGCCTACTATCGGGATTACCTCAAGGCCCGCTATGTGGGCGAGGCGCCGGCGCGGGTATTGGAGGGGCTGGAGGGTGACCTGTTCGCCGGACTCACCCTCACCATTGAAGGCCCCGGCGGAGCCGACAACCAGAACTTCCCCGATGAGATTGCCGTCGCCGACCCCGACGCCGCTGTGCCGGTGCTGGCCTATCAGGGGGATGGCTGCGGCGGCGTGCGCGTCGGCACCTGCCTGGACTACCGAGTGATCTACCTCTCTTTCGGCTTCGAGGGCATCAACGATGCGGATACCCGGAGGGAGGTGATGAGCCGGGCGCTGGATTGGCTGACCTCTCCGCCGCTGGCCATTGGGCTGGAACTGACGCCCACCTCCCAGATGCTCATCGGGTCGCCTGGCACCATCGTCACCCACACGCTGCGCGTGCGCCACATTGGGCAGGGCGGTATCACCGATACCGTCGGACTGACGCTCGACGGCGGATCCTGGGCCGGTCAGTTGAGCGCCCCCTCGCTCACACTGGCTCCCTGCACCTCGGCCACCCTCGTTCTCAGCGTCACCATCCCTGCCACCGTCACCTGGGACATCGGCGACACGGTCACGCTCACCGCCCATTCGTCACTCTCCCCCGCACTGACGCTGAGCGCCACTTTCACCACCAAGACCCCCGCGCCGGTGTTGCTGGTGGACGATGACCGCTGGTACGATCAGGAAAGTAAATACCAGGCTGCTCTCACTGCCGGCGGCCTGGCCTACGACTATTGGTCCACCGCTTCGGGCGGTAGCCCCTCACCGGACATCCTTCGGCGCTATCCCATCGTTGTCTGGTTCACCGGCTACGATTGGTACAAACCGGTGACCGGCGAGGAGGAGGAGGCGCTGGCGGAGTATGTGGATGGCGGCGGGGGGCTGTTCCTTTCCTCGCAGGACTTCCTGTACTATCACCATAACGACCTGTTCAGCCATGATTACCTGGGCGTGCTGACTTACACCGAGGACGTGACGCCGACACTGGCAGTAGGCGTGCCCGAGAACCCGCTCAGCGAGCATCTGGTCCCCCAACCGCTGGTCTATCCTTTCCTCAATTGGTCCGATGCGCTCGTACCCTCCCCCGGCACGGGGGTCTCCTTCCGTGATCAAGCGCGCCATCCCATCGCGCTGGCGCGCCAGGAAGGGGCCTACAAGACAGTCTTTTTCTCCTTCCCCTTCGAGACGCTGCCGGAGGCGGGGCGGGCCGAAGTGATGGAGCGCATCGTCGGCTGGCTGAGTTGGCTGGGCGACTCCACTTTCTTCGCCGACCGGGGCGCGGTCTCCGGCGGCGGTACACTTACCTACACCATCACCCTGCGCAACGACGGCCCCGCCACCGTCACCGCCTCGCTTTCCAACACCCTGCCGCTCAGCCTGGCTCTCGTTCCCGGCAGCCTGATGGGGCCTGCTGTATATAGCCCGTCTACGCGGCGGATCTCCTGGGAAGGGCCGCTGGGGTCAGGGACTGCTGTGACTATCACCTACCGGGCCACTGTCACGGCGGGCCTGCCTGCCGGCACGCCCATCGTCAACACTGCCCGTTTTGGGCTAGAGGAGCAGCACATCCGCTTCCGCCGTGCTGCCGTCGTGCGGATGGATGCGCCGGACCTCTCCCCTTCGGCTCTCTCGTGTGTTCCCTCTCCTGCTCGGCCTGGCGCTGTGGTCACCTGCACGCTGGCCCTCATCAACACCGGCCCGGGGGACGCCATCACGGCGGCGGCAACCATTGCCCTCCCGGCAGACACCGCCCTCGTCCCCGGCTCCCTGACCTGGGTGGGCGGGGGCGCAGCGGAGGCGCTGACCGGGACGGTACACTGGGCCGGGCCTCTGAGTGCCGAAGGGCAGGTAACGCTGACCTACCGGCTCACGCTGCCAGCAAACCCGATTCATCCGCCACTCTACAGCGTGGCCTTTCTGGAGGATGGGTTGGGAGGAGCGTGGGAGCGACCGGTGTGGCTGCTTCTGGAGCCACGACGGGTCTACCTGCCGATAACAATGAGGGACATAGCAGAACAGCCCTATTAACCCACCACTCGCGCAAAATCCGCCGGCGTGACGCCGGGGCTTTCAATGCCGTGCTCCTCGTAGAAGCGGGCGATGGCCTGCTCCGCCTCCCCGACCGGCACCCCGACCAGCGCCGCTTCCATAGCGGTCAATTTCTCCTCCGGGAAGAAAAAGAAGTCACCGGAGATGGAGATGGAAGCAATGACACCTTCCTGCACCTCAGTCGTGGCGCGGATGAGACCGCCAGGCGCTTTGTACACCTTCTGCTTCACCTCCACGCCGGCGCGGATCTTCACCTGCCGCCCGGCGCCGGGTCGCCTCTTCTGATAAAGCCACTCGTCGGTGAGGAAACGTGCCGCCAGTTCATTTACTTTAGCGCGCCATTCCTCGTCCACCGTCGCCACCACCTCCATCGGCCCCAGCATCTCGATGAACTTGTCGGCCATCAGTGACCACAACTCCTCCCTCGGCGGGATGTCCTTGATCTCCCGCTTGATGGTCGAGAGGTTCTCGTAGATCGTCTTGTAGACCTTATCGCGGAACTTCTCATCGGGCACCTTCAGCACGCGGGCCATCATTTCGTAGTCGAAGTCCACGATCAGATTGCCAACCAGAACATAGTAGTCGCCGATCTCCGCCGCCCCGCACCCTGAGACCTTGCGCTGATTGGCGACGATGTCGTTGACCTCCCGATACTCGGCAGGAATGCCTAAGGCGCGATAAGCCTCGATGGGTGCTTGCAGGAACTTGCGATAGAAGGCCAACTTGCCGGCAGGGACGAGCGGGTTATCGCGGTGGATGATTAATTGGAAGAAAAGTTGATCGCCATCCAGGTAGGTCGCGCCGCCACCAACCTCGCGCCGGAAGATGGGAATGCCGTTCTGGCGGCAGAACTCCACGTCCACCTCCTGCTCCACGTCCTGGAAGTAGCCGACGCAGACATAGGTCGTGGCAGGGGAGCAAAGGATCACCCCTTCGCGGCCCACACGGGGTAGGGCGTGATAGAGCAATTGTGAATCTTGCCAGGATACAGTTTCGAGACGATAGAGTCGCATTGTCAGCCTCCTTACAATTGATTTTTTGAACGCGCTCTCAGACGCAAGCCACGCCTGGGGTTGAACGCTCCAGACCGGTTTCCGGTGCAAAACTCGATGGAGGCCCCGATTTATCGGGGTTTTCCCGGCTGAAGCCGGGCCTCCGGCCTTGTAAATCGGCATGCAGGTTTGAATCCTGCCAGGGCCACACTCCAGACCGGTTTCCGGTGCAAAACTCGATGGAGGCCCCGATTTATCGGGGTTTTCCCGGCTGAAGCCGGGCCTCCGGCCTTGTAAAGTTACTTACCGGCGC
>QMOC01000364.1 GCA_003648085.1 Chloroflexota bacterium | reverse complement strand
CGGCAGGCCCGTTCCAGGATGGCCCGTACCAGCAAGGCCAGCAGGGTGATGAACACCAGTCCTTCAATCCGCCGATCGGTGCGCACGAAGAGGGGGCGCACCAAAAGCGGTCCCTTGACCACCCGAACCCGTTTCTCCACCCCATCCTGTCCTTTGAACAGGGTCAAGGTCTCGCTGGCCTCCAGATGATGGGCATTGGTGGCCAAAGCGTAGCGTCCATCCAGCGCCTGCGCTTCCGCCAGCCGTTGGCGGTTGATGCGAAAGGTGAGTTCCAAGGCACCGTGTTGGGATCATCCGCCTTCACCCGTTGGGGGCGATAGGCCAGAGGATGAACCGCCAATTCCTCCCGGGTGACGCTCCGCAGCACCGCTTCGGTGGCCTTCCCGTTGGGCAACGGCCCCAGGTAGAAGAGATCGTGGGCGTGACAGGCGAAGACGGCCTCGGGCGTGATCATCTTGCAGTCGCTGACCAAAATAGGGCGCAGGCGGCGATCGGCCAGTTCGGGGCGGGCGAAGAAGCGCAGAAGAGCTCGCAGGTGAGGCAGAGGGCGAGTGATGTCGGCCGTGTTGCCCGGTAGAGTATGATACAGAATGGGCACATAGCCGTCGTGGGTGACATCTACCTCCAGATTCACCTGCTTGGTGTCCGGCCGATGGTCTCGACTGTAGCCGTAGGCCGCCAGTTCGCTGTCGGTGTAAGCGCCTTCGAAGTAGATCGAGGTGATGTCCCAATGGAGCACGTTCAGGTCCAGATCATAGACCCGGATGGCCTGGCTGGCCAGACGAGCCCACAGCTCGCCCAGGTGGGGATAGAGCCGATCTAAGGCCCGCCCCAGGCGGTTGTCGTATGCCTTCTCCGGGGCGATGTCCAGCACCTGAGGCAAGACCGTCTCGGCCAGCCAATCTTGGATATGGTACAGCGGCCGGGGAGCCAACAGACGGTTGAGGGTCAACAACAGCACGATACGCCCCATATCGATGTCCGCCTCGGTAGGCACCAGATCGTTGGTGATCTGGCGCACCCCCAGGTCGGCCAGGATAGGGTAGACCAGGGGAATAGCGCCTATCTGACGTGGGCGCAAGGACGTGATGGCCTGGCCCAGTTGCTCGGCTTGGGGAACATGCATGGCTCTGCCTCCTTTCATCTCCTTTGAGGCAGATCATACACCTTGTGGCTCGATTGTTAAAGTGCAAATCTGTCAAACATCTGTTCTATGTCGAAAGCACGCTAAGCAGGATGAGCGGGGGCGCTGGAGGATGGAGTACAGTTACAACGGCAAGATGTGGGCCGACGTGGAGGTCAAGGGCCAGCCCAGCAAGTGGGTCACGCTGCGCGCGCTGCGGGTGATCAAGGCCGTTTGGCGACTTCGCGGTATCGCATCAGGCGGCTACCAACATTTCAATGGTCTGGGGACGGTCGGTCGGAGCCGGACGCAGGGCAGGCGGGACTCCCATATTTAGTTCCCGCCAGGCTTCCATCAATGCGTTCAGGGCATCTTGGACGTTGTTCAGAATCTCGTCCGGCGTGCGTCCCTCGGTCACGAGGCCGGGCACGTCAGGGCTGGTGACGGTGTAGACGCCACCGGGGTTGGGCTCCAGGTGGAGCCGGATCAAATACAATCGCATTGATTCCATCATTCACTCCTGCTCTCTTGCCATGGACGGAGCATTCAACCAACTCAGCCAATGGCTGTAATATGAGCGGCCGTAGATGGTGCCAAAGATGATACTCTCTCCCTCAACATAAGGGAAACTCAGAGCAGGCATATCAGCACCGCCTTGGGCAAGCGCCAGGAAATCGAAACGCGCCTGGTCGGATTGGCCCGGGCAATCTCGAGGTACTTGTTCTTCACATTCAAGCCGCGCCAGACTTCCTGACCATCCACCTTGATGATGTATTCGAAATCAGGCTTCTTCTCAGCTTTCTCTTCCATTCCTTCGTTGCCCATTGCACGCGACCTTCCTGTCCAGGTGTCGTTTATTATATTCGGCCTCGGGTGGGACGCAAGTGCCTCCCAGCATCAGCGAAGACAAGCCGGGTAGTAACCAAGAGGAGAGGTGGTAGGAGAGGTCGCCAGATTGCGATAGGGGAAGACGAATGAGATGCTTTTGGCTGTATCTCGGTGGCACCATCATCAGGCCACGTAGCACGTTCACGCGCTTGCTGGCCCATCCTCACCATCTGGCCTACGGTGCGGGCGCGCTGGCATTGATCGGCATCCTGTACACCCTGACGGTGGTCGGCCTGGCCATCGTGAAAGCGGCGGTTATGGTCCCACCCTGGGTGGCCATCCCCGCCGAGCACTACTACTTCTGGGAGATATTCTTCGGTGCTCCGGTCTTCCTGGCCGGCTGGATCCTGGCCGCCGGGCTGGTGCAACTCTTGAGCAAGCCTTTCGGCGGGGCCGGGACCTTCGAGGGGACACTGGCCGTGCTGGGCTTCGCTATGACCATACCGGCCTTCGTGACCTGGATACCGGAGACGTTGGGCACCATCCTGATGCTGACCGGCACGATGACGCAGGAGCAGTGGCTGGCAATCATCGCCCGGCCGGGCTTCTGGAAGGTCTTTGCCCAGGTCTACCAGTTCGTGGCCCTGGGCTGGTATCTCCTACTGATCCCCATTGCTGTGGCCACAGCCCAGAAGATGCGCTGGTGGGGGGCTGTGGTCGTCGGCATTGTCACCCTTGCCATCGTCGGCTTATGGATGTTCGTGTTCATCCGCTAGGAGGCAGGGGCAGCAATGTCGTTGACTGACCAATCGCCGCAACGTGAGAGGACAACCCGCACGCCTGGGCTGGCGCGCTCGCCCAAGGGGCGGCGACAAGCAATGGGTGGTCTTCCCGTTGAGTGTCGCCCAGCGGCTGGACGGTGTGGAGCAGGCTTTCGAGCCTGCTGGCAGCCTGGAAAGGCTGCCTCACGCCCCACACGACTGCCACTTGCGGTCAGCAACACTCTTTGGGGAGACAACCAATACCGCTGTCCCATCTGCGGCAAGCCGGTAGACATCTACAGCGAGACCTGCCGCGCCTGCGGAGCTGCCCTTCCCCGCTGACCTCACTTCTCTCCCCGCCAAACTCTGCCGGACTTCGTCATTCTTAAGCACGCTCTCAGGTGCCCAGAGTTATCTTGACCGTGTGGGTTCTGCCGTCTCCAAAGGAGGGGATCACGTTCCCCTCCTGCCTGTGGCTATCAACCACGACCTCGGCCACTCCCGAGGAGACGTGGTCTGGGTTTTGCACCTCGATCTCGTAGACGGCGCCCCGGAAGACCCGCCTTACTCTGAAACCATCCCAATGGGAGGGGATACAGGGGTCAACCAACAGGCCCTCGTAGACAGGGCGCACGCCCAGGATGCCCTCTATCCCCACTTTCAACATCCAGGCGGCTGAGCCGGTGTACCAGGTCCAACTGCCACGACCAAAACAGGCTGAATCGGGCCCATCCACGTTCCCGGGGGTGACGTAGGGCTCCGCCTGATAACGCTCCGGGGCTAGGCCGCGATAGATAGGACACATCTTGCGGTACATCCGGTAGGCCGCGTCCCCCCGTCCCAGCAGGCACTCGGCCAGTACCGCCCAGGTGGCGGCGTGGGTGTACACGCCCCCGTTCTCTCGCATCCCAGGGGCATAGCGGGTGAGGTAGCCTATCCGGGCATCAACCCGGGCATAGGCGGGATAGAAAAGCAGCGGGCCGTATTCCCGCTCAAGAAGTCGCTCAACGG
>QMOC01000363.1 GCA_003648085.1 Chloroflexota bacterium | reverse complement strand
TGGCGCATGCTGTACTTCCTGCCCTACGTCACTGTTACAGTGGCCTCGGCTGCCGTATGGACCTCGATCTTCGAGCCCCGCCGAGGCTTAATCAACGTGACGTTAGCCGCGCTCGGCGTACCGGAGGAACACTTGCCCCAGTGGATATTCGAGGCGGCAGGTATCGGCACACTGATCGGCCGGTGGCTTGGCTTTGAAGTACCATCCTGGGCGGCCGGGCCGAGCCTAGCACTCGTGGCAGTGATCATCTACAACATCTGGACCTTCGTCGGATACAACACCGTCATCTATTTGGCTGGCCTGGGGACTATCCCGCACGAACTGTACGAAGCAGCAGAGATAGACGGCGCCAGCCGCTGGGATCTGCTCCGTCACATCACCATCCCCCTCGTCTCGCCCACCACCTATTTCCTGGTCATGATGGGGGTTCTGGGCACCTTCAGGGCCTTTAACCATATATACGTGATGACTAGGGTGGGTCGAACGCTGGGCTTCCCCCAGGGCACTACGATGACGGCTAGTATTTTGATTTTTAAACACTTCTGGGAGGGACACCGCTTCGGGTACGCATCGGCATTGGCGTTTATTCTGACCGGCGTGATGCTCGGTCTGACCTGGATCCAGAACCGCGTCTCGGAAAGGCGGGTGTTTTATGGCTAGCGCAACGGCTGCTGCAACACGTGAGTCGAGAAAATACCGCGTTCGTGGCGCTATCGTGAAAGGCTTTCTGTATCTGATCCTTACTTTGGGTGCCATCGTGGCGATGTTCCCCTTCGCATGGATGCTCCTCACCGCGTCCAAGACCTATGGCGAACATAGCCAGAAAGTATTCTGGCCGGCAGGCTTGACATTGCGTCCTTACGTCAACCTGCCACCGACCAGGGAAATTGTGGTGGACATGCATCCGACCGAGGACTGGCACGGAGCCCCCGCTTCCTCCAGTCCTCTGTTGGAAGGTGTAATCCCTGTGCACGAAGTCTCCCCCTTTGTAGCCAAGCGCCTCGAGCGAGAGGGGATAACACTTCCCTTCAATGTACTGATCCTGGCGATAGATACCACGGACGATGGGATACAGAATTACGATCGGTTTGTCCTGACCGTTGACTCACGCACAGTCGGACAATTCTCCACGCGCATCAGATTGGGACAGTGGGGAGGGCCTGACTACGCGGGAGGCCCCAGAGGGCGGTGGGGGCCGCATTTTAAGGTGATAGACCCCAATCCTGACCATTTCGTGGTCAAGCAGGCATGGAACGTGTGGTATATGTTCTTCGGTAACTACATCAAAGCCTGGAGGGAGGCTAACTTCGCCTTATACACGCGAAACAGCGCCATCATCACGCTCTTGACCATCGCAGGGGTGATGGTGACTAGCACGTTGGCCGCCTACGCCTTCGCCCGTATGGACTTTCCAGGCAAAAACACCCTGTTCGCGGCTTATCTGGCGACCTATATGATCCCGTGGACGGTGGTTATGATCCCGGATTACCTGATCATAGTCGCTTTGGAGGACTTCTTCAAAGAAACGCTTGGCATTGCCAATGCGTGGTACAATAACTGGACTGCCCTGACGATTCCGTGGATGATCAACGCTTTCAGCGTTTTTCTGCTACGCCAGTTCTTCGCCCAGATTCCCACCGAGTTATTCGACGCGGCGCTGATTGATGGCTGCGGGCACCTCCGTTTCCTAACGCAGGTCGTGCTGCCGATCTCGAAAGCACCCCTGATGTCGGTGATCGTCTTCAACGGCATTTGGGCCTGGAACTCGCTGCAGTGGCCCTTGATCGTCACCAGCACCCCCGATTGGCGTCCCATCACCGTAGGCTTGTCTAGTTTCATGAGCGAGGCAGGGGCCGAGACGCAACTTATTATGGCCGGCTCGGTGATCACGACTATTCCCATCCTGCTATTATATTTCTTCACCCAGAAGCAGTTTACGGAAGGCATCGCGACGACAGGACTCAAGGGATGAGGCGCGAAACGTGAAACGTGGAAGATGAGGAAAGGGGGTGATGCGCGAGGGAGTTACGAACCTACGATCTACGAGTCTACAAGTTTACGAACCTACGGTTGACCGAGTAACCAAACTTAACCAGGAGGAGAAAGGATAATGAACATGCGTAAATTAACAATTGCGGTAGTCACATTGGGGTTGATTCTGGCCTTTGTAGCGTCGTGTGCCAAGCCAACCTCGGCGCCGACGGAGGCACCTCCCACCAAAGCCCCGACGAAAGCGCCAACAGAAGCACCCCCGCCTACAAAGGAGCCAACCCCCACTCCCGTACCACTGACCTACGATCCGGAGATCTACGGCGACTTGGAGAATCTGGATCCCAGTGGTCAGACGGTGACCTACTGGTACCAGCACTCGCGCTCTCGCGAGGAACTCCTGCAGAGCATGATTGACGAGTTCAACCGCACCAACGAGTGGGGCATCACCGTCCAGGGAGAATACCAGGGCCACTACGGCGAGATATATCAAAAGATCATCGCCGGTATCCCGGCCAACCAACTCCCGAGTATGGCCGTGGCCTACCAGAACCAGGCGGCTACCTACGCCGTCCAGGGTGCGTTGGTCGCACTGGACCCCTATGTGGAGAGCGAGAAGTGGGGCTACACGGAGGAAGAGTTGGCCGACTTCTTCCCCATTGCGCTGGCCGCCGACATCCTGCCGCAGTTCGAGGCCCGCTACGGCTGGCCGCCCTACAAGTCCATGGAGGTGATGTACTACAACGAGGACTGGCTGGCCGAGTTGGGCTACGACGGCCCGCCGGAGACCTGGGAGGAGTTCGGCGAGATGGCCTGCAAGGCCGTTGAGCAACCGTTCTCCGGTGCCACGGGCGAGGGAGCGATCCTCGGCTATGAGTATTCCATTGACGCCTCCCGCTTCGCCACCTTCGTCTTCAGCCGGGGCGGCAACATCATCAACGAGGACGGCACGGCCTACGTCTTCAACGGCCCCGAAGGCCGAGATGCGCTGACCTTCTTGAAGGACCTGCAGGATCGCGGCTGCGCCGGGCCGACGACGGAGCGGTACGGTGACCAGACCGACTTCGGCGCGGGCCGGGTGCTTTTCACCATCGGTTCCATCTCCGGCCTGCCTTACTACAAGCAGGCAGTGGATGAGGGTGCAGGCTTCAGTTGGAGTGTCAACCCGCCGCCCCACACCACGCCCAAGCCACGGCTGAACATCTACGGTGCGAGCCTCTCGATCTTCAAGAGCACGCCGGAGGAACAGTTGGCCGCATGGCTCTTCCTCAAGTGGCTGAGCGAGCCAGAACAGCAGGCTAAGTGGGCAAGTGGCACCGGCTACTTCCCCACCCGCCAGTCCGCGGCTGACCTGTTGGCCGACTACTTCGAGGAGCATCCCATCTACAAGAAAGCCTTCACCTTCATGTCAATGGACTACGGCATCGAGTCACCGGTAGCCGGCTACGACGAGTGCCGTGACGCCATCGCGGAGATGCTCGTCGCTGTTATGGAGGGTGAGGACGCGCAGATGCAACTCGACGCCACCGTCGAGCAATGCAACGAGTATCTGGAGGAGGCTGCGCCGTAACAGGCTATAGCCTGCCGGTGAATCCATCAATTCGCCGGAACACAGAGCGGGTTGCGAGTCCAGAGGCTCGCAACCCGCTTTTCACTCTTACTGTGCCATCCTCACCTCCTCCAAATGCTCCGCTATCTCGCTGTAGACCACGTCCCCTTCAATCGTCGCCAACC
>QMOC01000362.1 GCA_003648085.1 Chloroflexota bacterium | reverse complement strand
GGAGCGCGTCTACCAGATTCCCGACGCAGGCCGCACCGCCAAGGGCGTGCTGCTGGCCGGCATCCTCCCTCTCGACGCCGACGAACGGATCACGGCGGCGTTGGCCGTGCCGAGTTTCGAGCGGGCCGGCTACCTGACGATGTTCACACGGTTGGGCCGGGTCAAACGCACCCTGCTGAGCGAGTTCAACAGCGTGCGGCCCAGCGGGCTGATCGCCATACGGCTGGAAGAGGGGGACGAACTGGGCTGGGTCAGCCTGACGCGGGGCGATCAAGACGTCATCATCGTCACCGAGCAGGGGCAGGCATTGCGCTTCCGCGAGGACACTGTGCGTCCGATGGGACGTGCTGCCGCTGGTGTCAACGGCATCAAATTGGCCCCGGGCGACTACGTCGCCAGCGCGTGCGTCGTCGAGTCGGAGACCGACCTGCTGATTGTGACGACCAAAGGGTATGGCAAGCGCACGCCATTGAGCGAGTTCCCCGTGAAGGGGCGCTACGGCAAGGGTGTGCGCTGCCTGGGCGGCAAACGGGAGCGCACCGGCGTCATCGCTGCCGCCCGCGTGGTGCACCCCGGCGACGAAGTCACGCTCATCTCGGCCGGGGGGATGGTGCTCCGGGCATCCGCAGCAGACATTCCCCAGACGGGGCGGGCGACCCGGGGAGCGAAGGTGATGGACCTGAAGCGAGGGGACGAGGTGGCGTCGGTGGCGGTGGTGGGCAATGAGCAGCGAGATGTGGACTGATCTGCACGAGCGTCGTCCCGGCCAACTGTGGGCCTTTATGCCGGAGCCGGAGGTTCAACTGCTGGCGGAGACGCTGGTGGCCTTCGCCAACTCCGACGGCGGCACCATCCTCATCGGCGTAGACGAGACGGGACAAGCCACCGGGCAGGTCTACGCGGACGAGGTCGAGGTGGCATTGCAGGCGGCGGTTCGGGAATGCCGCCCGCCGGTGGAGGTGCGCTGGCATCAGGCGGCGGCCGAAGAGGGCCTGGCCTTCGCCATCGTCGTCCCCCGCAGCCCGGAACTCCACAGCCTGGCCGACGGGCGCGTGTTGGTCCGCACCGGTGCGGAGAACCGCCCTCTCAGCGGCGACCAGATCCGCCAACTGGCCGCCACCAAATCCACCGGCGATTTCGAGGCGGAACCCGCGCCTGGGGCACAGCGGGAAGACTTCGACGACGAGGTGATCGCCGAGTTCGTGGCGAAATGGGAGGAGCGCCAGCGCCGCGAGTGGACGCGCTCCGTGGACGATCTGCTGCTCGAAGTGGGAGCCGTGGATGAGAGCGGTCGTCCCACCATCGCGGGCGTGTTGCTATTCGCTCGCAATCCCCAGGCGTTCCTGCCCCAGAGCGGGCTGACCTTCGTCAAGTTCGTCGGCAAACTGCCCCGGGGCGAGGCCGGGCAGCCGGGCTATGGCCGCCGCGAGGAGATCGGGGGCCCTCTGGCGCGCATCATCCAGCGCACGTGGGAGGTCGTGGGGGAGGAGATGCGCACCGGCGCGGTTGTCACCGGGCTGGAGCGGGAGGAACGCACCGAATACCCGGTCGCGGCCGTGCGCGAGGCGCTGGTCAACGCCGTGGCGCACCGAGACTATCGGCTGGGCGGGCGGCGCATCGAGGTGCGCATGTTCTCCGACCGCATGGAGGTCACGAGCCCGGGTGGATTGCCCGGCTTCATCACCGTGGACAACATCGTCGAGGAGCACTTCTCGCGCAACCCGCGCATCGTCTCCGGCCTGTACCAGTGGGGCTACATCGAGGAACTAGGGCTAGGGGTGGACCTGATGATTGAGGAGATGGTGCGGGCCGGTCATCCCCCGCCCAAGTTCAAAGACACCCCTTACTCCTTCACCGTCACGCTCTACAACGTCCGCGAACGCGCTCCCGTGCCCGCCTGGACGCGTACGATGAACGAGCGGCAGGTCAGGGCGTTGGCCTACGTACAGGAACATGGCCGCATCACCAACCGCGAGTATCGCAAACTGTGCCCCGACGTCAGTGCCGAGACCTTGCGGCTGGACCTGGTGGATCTGGTGGAGCGGGGGATTTTGCTCAAGATCGGGGCGAAGAAGGGAACGTATTATATCCTGAAATAAGCACAGTCCCTTGGGTTTGGGATAGGAGAAGCGTGACAGAAGAACTCCAACAAAACCTGAAGGCCATCATCTTGAAGCATCTCTCACGGCTTGAGCAGTACAAGCCGGCACACGGTAGAGGTGCCAGCAAGTTGACCGCTGCGGAATTGAGGGAGACATTTGCCAAAGACCCGGTCTACTCGATCTTTGGTCTCGATTCACCAGAGTACATTGCAGCCACTTTGGCTGGTGGGACCATCACCAGCATTCACCGTAAGATAGGCGATGCCTACGAAGAATGTATCCGCACCATTTTCCTGACCCAGTATCGGTTGACTTCGGAGCAGACGCAGTACACAGCAGTGATCTCCTCCGGTGACAGGCAGAGGCGGCGCAGCCTCGACGTTTACCTCGCCCTGAATGACCTCCAAGCGGCGCGGAGGAGAAGTTGGGCACGTTATGCACAGGAGTGTCTGGAACAGATCAGCCCTGCACCCCAGGTGAGAATCACCGCTATTGGGTTCGAGGTGCGCCATTGCTACCAATCTGCAGACTCAAAGCGCGTTCAGGCGGATGAGGCGATGGCTCGTCATTGCATTGTGTCAGGTATATTGCCCGTGATGCTCATATTCTGCGCACAGTCGAATCGGAGTGTCATCAATCGCTACCGCTCCTTGTGGATCGTGAGCGAGGGGCTTGAATCTTACGAGTTAGTGAAAACACAAACTGGCTTCGATTTCTACGCCTTCCTGGTCGCTAACAAAGAAGCGTTCCGTAGGCCGGTTATCGAAATGCTGGAGAGATTACGGGAAGAGTTGTGAACCGAAGCAGACAACTTCCACTGTTCGATGATATGCGAACGACTTTTCGCGGGCGGTCGGTGAAGTCCGTCACCTTCAAAGGCAGCTTTGACTATCCGATTCACCGCTGGTTTCGCCTGACCCCCAGTTTCTCGCCCGAACTGGTTACAGACGTTCTGGCCCATTGGGATCTGCCTGGCCACGCCAACGTATTAGACCCTTTCTGCGGTGTGGGTACAACATCCCTTGTATGCCAGGAAAAGGGATTGCCCAGTTGTGCGGTTGAACTCAATCCATTGCTGCACTTTGTGGCCAAAGTGAAGACGACGCCTTACGGCAACCCGGACGACTTGCCGATCGCCGCCCAGGAGGTGCTATCCCTGGCACATGGGCACCTTGAATCTATGCAGGCGATGGACACTGAGACGTTCCAAATAGAATACCATGCTGTCATCCCTGCTATCCGAAATGTGACGAAATGGTGGTCCCCCCCCGTGCTCAAGAAAATCGTTGCTCTGCGTCTGGCCTTGACGACGTTACCCTTGTCGTCCAGTGTGTCAAACCTGCTCAACCTAGCAGTGGTCAGCATTTTGATAGAAGTCTCCAATGCGCGTCACAATCATCCGTCGCTTTCTTTCGCCAAGACCCCCAGGAAGGACGCACCCGTCTTCGAGCGATTCGAAGAGCAAGTGGTGATGATGCAGCATGACCTGTTGCACTTTCCCCACCCGAGGCCGGAAGCGGTCGTCTTGCTTGGGAACTCCAAACACCTGGAGAAAATCCTGCCTCCCGGCTATCTTTGCGATGCTGTGATCACTTCACCACCCTATCCCAACCGTTACAGTTATGCCAG
>QMOC01000361.1 GCA_003648085.1 Chloroflexota bacterium | reverse complement strand
CACGCTCTTCGCCCTGGCCACGAGCGACAAACGCGCCGACGTCAATCTGGTGGGAGCCTACGGGGCCGAGGTCGTCGCGCAGGCCATCGTGCGTGCAGTGCGGGCCGCCGAGAGCGCCGGGGGACTGCCGGCCTATCGTGACTTGCGGCGTGAGGTCGGGGTCTGACACAAATCTCAGCGTGAGATGCGCCGCCAGGTGAGCCGCGCCAGTGCTACCCCGGTGCGCTCGAAGTACTCCATCCGCACGTAATGTCTTCACTCGTCCGGCCGGACCATCGCGCTGCGATAGCCGCTCTGCTCCTCAAGCCGCTTCCGCGTATAGGGCACCAGCCCCCCGGCCTGGATGATTTCCATAATGAAAGCCGGGAACGGGGACGTCCGGTAGATGCGCCCGGTGCGCAGGTTGGTGATGATGCCGGCCTCCAAATCCACCGTCAGCCGATCGCCTTTCTCCGTCTCCTCCACCGCCTCCGGGCACTCCAGGATGGGGAGACCGACGTTGATACTGTTGCGGTAGAAGATGCGGGCGAAACTCCTGGCAACGACGCAGGCGACGCCCGCGCCTTTGATCGCCAGCGGCGCGTGCTCCCGCGACGACCCGCAGCCGAAGTTCTCCCCGGCGACGATGATGTCCCCCGGTTGCACCGCACCGGCAAACTCCGCGTCTATGTCCTCCATACAGTGACGCGCCAGTTCCTCCGGCGTGGAGACGTTCAGGTAACGGGCCGGGATGATGACGTCGGTGTCCACGTTGTCGCCGTACTTCCAGACTGTGCCTTCGATGGTCATTGCTCGACTCCGAGTTTACGGAACACGCAATACGGACTACGTGGCGCGTGTTACGTGTTGCGTATTGCGTGGCGCGTGAGATCACAGGTCGCGTGGATGCGCAATCCGTCCTGCCACCGCGCTCGCGGCCGCGACGGCCGGCCCGACCAGGTAGACCTCGCTTTCGGGATGGCCCATCCGCCCGCGGAAGTTGCGGTTGGTGGTGCTCACCGCCCGCTCTCCGGCGGCCAGCACGCCCATGTGACCGCCCAGGCAGGGGCCGCAGGTCGGCGTGCTGACAGCGGCGCCCGCCTCGACGAAAGCCTCGATCAACCCCTCGCGCAGCGCGTCCAGGTAGACCTGCTGGCTGCCGGGGATGACGATACAGCGCACGTCGGGGTGCACCCGGCGACCGCGCAGCACCTCGGCGGCCACGCGCAGATCCTCCAGGCGGCCGTTGGTGCAGGAGCCGATGACGACCTGATCAATCCGCACGTCGCCGGCCTGGCTCACCGGCCGGACGTTCTCCGGCAGATGGGGAAACGCCACCTGGGGCTCGATCTCACCTACGTCAATCTCGATTACCTGAGCATAAGCCGCATCATCGTCAGGCAACAAATCCGCGAGCGTGCGTGTCTGCAAGTCTGCAAGTCTGCCCACTTGCCCACTTGCCACTTGCAGACTTGCCACTTGCAGACTTGCCTCTTGCAAACTTGCCACTTGCAGACTTGCCACTTGCAAACTTGCCAAGTAGGCGCGGGTGGTCTCGTCCACGGCAAAGAGCCCCGCCTTGCCGCCCGCCTCGATGGCCATGTTCGCCATCGTGAACCGCCCGGCCATCGAGAGGCCATCCACCACCGGCCCGGCGAACTCGATGGCCTTGTACAGCGCCCCGCTGACGCCAATCTGCCCGATGGTGTAGAGAATCAGGTCTTTGCCGCCGACCCAGGGCTGCAACTGGCCGTGGTAGACGACGCGGATCGTCTCCGGCACGCGCATCCAGATGCACCCCGTCGCCATCGCCACGGCGATGTCGGTGCTGCCCTGCCCGGTGGCGAAGGCCCCCAGTGCGCCGTAGGTACACGTGTGCGAGTCGGCACCCACGACGACGTCGCCCGGCACCACCAGACCCTGCTCCGGGAGCAGGACGTGCTCGATACCCATGCGGCCCACGTCAAAGTAGTGGAGCAGCCCTTGCGCCCGCGCAAATCGGCGCATACACGCACACTGCTCGGCCGATTTGATGTCCTTGTTGGGCGCGAAATGGTCGGCCACCATCACCACGCGGTCGGGGTCGAACACCCGCTCCACGCCCAACTTCTCGAACTCGCGGATGGCGATGGGCGCGGTGATGTCGTTCGACAGCACCACGTCCACCGCCACCTCCACCAGGTCACCAGGCCATACCTCGGCGTCATCTCCCTCGCCGCCTGCTACATGGGCAGCAATGATCTTCTCGGCCAGGGTATGTCCCACCGAGTTACGCCTTTCGCTGCTCAGACAGACCGAACCCGTCCCACTTCAACGCCCAGCCACGGGGCTCTGCGAACTTCCCCCGCGCCCCATTAGCGTCCATCTGCTCTGGCTCCTCGGTCTTGGATGGACTAAACCCGTCCAGGCCAGGCCCATCCCACTTCAGCGCCCAGCCCCGGGGCTCCGCAAACTTCCGCGTGTGGCTCGTCTCCTGAGCGGATGTCTGAGCGTAGTTCTTGGCCTCCATCTTACACCTCCTAACAATACTTGCTGATTTGCCGATCCGCCGCCTCAATGCCCCTCTCCGCTTCCCGCCGTGCAGCGATGAGCCGGTTGAGGGCGAACATATACGCCTTGGCGCTGGCCACCACGATGTCAGTATCGGCGCCGTGGCCGCTGAACACCCGCCGCTTGCCGTTCACCGGCTCATCGGCCTGGATGCGGATGGTTACCCGCCCCACGGCGTCAATCCCTTCGGTCACGGCCTGGACGGAGAACTCGATCAGTTCGTTCGGCTCGCCTATGACGCGGTTGATGGCGCGGTACACGGCGTCCACCGGGCCGGTGCCGTGGTCGGCGTCGCAGAAGACCTGGCCGTTCGGCCCACGGATACGAACGGTGGCCGTGGGGATGCTGCGGTTGCCGCAACTGACCTGGACGTGCTCCAGGTGGTAGGTCTCATCGAAGAACATCTGCACCTCGTCGGCGACGATGGCCTCCAGGTCGCGGGTGTCCACCGTCTTTTTCTTGTCGGCCACCTCCAAGAAGCGTTGATAGACCTTCTCGAACTCCTCCTCGTTCAATGTGTAGCCCAGTTCGGCCAGCCGATGGCGCAGCCCGTGGCGACCTGATCGCGCCGACAGGATGATCACCGAATCGGGCACGCCCACGTCGCGGGGATTGATGATCTCATAGGTGGTGCGCTCCTTCAGCACGCCGTCCTGGTGGATGCCGGAGGAGTGGGCGAAAGCGTTGGTCCCTACGATGGCCTTGTTCGGCTGCACCGGGATGGAGGTCAACTGGCTGACCAGGCGGCTGACGGGATAGAGACGACGGGTATCAATGCCGGTGTGCAGGTTGAGGAGATCACAGCGCGTCTTGAGGGCCATCACCACCTCCTCCAACGAGCAGTTGCCCGCCCGCTCGCCGATGCCGTTGACGGTGACCTCCACCTGCCGTGCGCCGTTGATGACCCCGGCCAATGTGTTGGCCGTGGCTAATCCCAAATCGTTGTGGCAGTGAACGGAGATAGTGGCGCGGTGGATATTGGGCACGTTCTCGACGATGCCCTGGATGAGCGCACCGAACTCCTCGGGCATGGTGTAGCCGGTCGTATCCGGGATGTTGACCACCGTGGCACCGGCGGCGATGACCGCCTCCAGCACGCGGTAGAGGTACTCCGGGTCGGCGCGACCGGCGTCTTCGGCATAGTACTGCACGTCATCCACAAACCTCTTGGCGTACTTGACCGCGTCTACGCCCCGCTCCAGCGCCTCT
>QMOC01000360.1 GCA_003648085.1 Chloroflexota bacterium | reverse complement strand
CCGCAGTAGCCGCCGCTGCCAGGGCAGTAGGTGTTGCCGAAGAGTTCCTGCCCGTCGTCGAACTTGTCCCGGTCGGTGGACTCGCGGTTCATATTCAGCCCCAACTCCCACCGTTCCGCCAGGTCCGGGATGGAGTCCTGGTCGTCGTCGTAGCAGCCGGGGTGGTCGGGCGGCCAGCCGACGAAGGGCTTGCCATTGGCGGGTGGGCCGGGCAATTCGTTCCCCAGCCACGCTTTCAGCGCCGCTACCTCGTCGCCGTCGTTCACCCCATCACCATCGGAATCGGGGTCCAGCGGATCGATGCACCACCACTCCTCTTCAACGTTGGTTAGCCCATCGCCGTCGTCATCCAGGCTGGTCAGGGCGGCAAGGCCCGCCCGCTGTTCGGGGGTCAGGGCATGCATCGCGGCCCGCAAAATAGCCTTCGCCTCCAATAACTCCGACGCCGAGGCATCCAACGGGGACAGCCAGGCCCGCTCGGGGCTGAGGGCACGCACAGCCTCGGCGCGGGCCAGCAAGGGTCGCAGGCTCGCCGCCAACCAGGGCTTCGCATGGGCGTGGGCCGCCACTAGCCCCTCCAGGTCGTCGCTGGCGCGGGGCCGGTATCGCAGCCGGGCCAGCGCCTCCAATTGGTCGGCGTCGGCCAGCACCAGCGCCCAGTCCTCCCCCTCATCCAACACCACCATGCCCAGTTCGTCCAGACGGGCGCGGGCATAGGGGCCGGAGATGGTCACGCGGGTGCGGAAGGGGCCAACGGAGGCAGCCCGCGCCTTAGCCACCGCAGCGGATGCGGAGGCAGGGTTGGGTTGGATGGGAAGGGGTGGAATGGGAATAGTGTTTAACAGTAGGAATGAGATTAGGGTTAAGGCAAGTATTCTCCTCATCATATACCTCCATAACACGGATTATCGGGATTTAACGGATCATTTGTTTCATGTTATAGGAGCATTTCGGCGGTGGAACGTTACAGTTTTTCCGAGAAAATCAGGGTTAGGGAGCGGATGTGGGGTCGGCGGTGCGTGGAGCGCTCTCTATTATAGCATGAGTGAGAAAATTCCCACAAATTCGCTACTTTGGTAGTGTTTCGTAAAGCAGTGCGAGGACGATCACGATTACCACCCCCCGCTCTCCATCCGCGCCAGCCATTCATCACTCATAGGAACTGAAGACGGTGAAGAGTCTTTATCATACGCAATCATGGGAAGATAGATCGAGGATTTAACCAACTCGTACCATCCCACCTCCTCCCCCTCCCATTCCCGGTGATAGATGAAATGGACCCCCATTTCATCTACCCAAAAGGGCGCTTCCCCCAGCAGATTCCCCGCCCGATCGAACACCCATACCCGCAATGGCTCCCCCGGCTTCCAATCGAACGGCCCTCCCACGGTCAGGGCGGTTTCCTCCCCCACCGGTTGGCGCACAATGACCACGCTAGGGTTCCGCTCGACGATCAGGTAATGCTCACCCGCCGATAGTTCGCTGCCGTTGAAGAGGCGCACGAAAACTCCGGCCAACAGACCCCCGTCCTCCGTCTCCGCCATAAACCCCATCGGTGCCAGACGGTGTCCATCCATCTCGTAAGTGAGCAGCGGATCCCAATTGGCAACGATGGAAAGATCACCGAAAGTGGTGCGTGTCACCCAATCGGATATATGGGTGAAATCGGTCAAAGGACGACCGGCGTAACGCGCGATCACCGCCCGCTGTAGCGCCGCTATCGGGTCTAGCCAGGGGTTACCCAACGGGTCATTGTCAGCCCATTGCCAGTCATAACTCAGAAGATAACCGAAGGCCAGGTTCCAGGTGAGGATGGACTTCTCCTCACTCATTGTGTAGTTGGATAGATTATGTTGATAGAACAGCACTTTGTCGTGGAACAGCCACAGGGCCAGCGGCCAGGTCTCCCAGTTCTCCGCCCCCCAATGCTGATCGGCATAGTCAAACTCCCGCGCCCAGGTCAGCACACTCCCATGGAAACCTATCTCCGTCTCCGCTAACCGGTCGAACCCGAACTCGGTCATCAGCCCTTGGTCGGTGTAAGTGTGGGTATGAGCCACCCAGCCATCGCTGTAGGCGAGGGGGGAAGGTGCATCGGGATTGAAGTCGTAGCGCCAAACGCGGGCGCCAATCTGATCCTCAAAGACGAAGTCCACCGGTACCTCGGTCTCCCATTGGTACATCAGTTGCGCCAGCCGCTGTTGCACGAAGGGAATCTGGGGGGAGACGACGTACCCTCCATGCCCGTTATAGGTCTCGTAAACCGGCTCACCATCCTCCTCCAATACGGCCACATCGGATGCGGTGAGGGGCGGGGGTAGGTTTTGCATCGTCGGCGATTCATCGTCCCACCAGGTAGGGTTGGTGTAAGGCATCACCAACAAATCATAGGTATGAGCGGCCTCCACCAGCGCTCGAAAGTCGGCCGTCGTGCCCCACCGAGAGTCAGGGGGCAGAAAGTCGGGATAATTCTCGTCGTGACCTCCGGGCTGGAAAGCGACCGGGTGGAGCAGGGCCGGGGAAGGGAGACGTTCAAGATCGGGAATCCAATCCCGAAATGACTTGTTGATATGCCAGGCGTCGGCTTTAATGAGGGGAGCCTGAACCACCAGGGCGAAGCGATCACCTAGTTTCTCGGTCAGGGAGGGATAGGCGGCGATGCCGTTCTCCTCCCGGTAGGCCAACAGCGTGTCCACCGGAGGTTGGCCCACTCGAATGCGCACCGTGGGACTATTGTAGATCTCGCCATCCTCAACCCAGGTGTGGAAACTGTGGTATGAGAAAAAGGTATCGGGATGATGAGCGTCATCGTCCACGAAGCCCAGAGCCACCGGTTGGATGGGGCCATCGGGGTTGAGGGTGTAAAGGGTGAGATAACTGCCATTCACCTCCAGCGCCAGATAATCGGCGAAGGCGGCATCGCTGGGGTAGGTAGGGACGTAAGTGCGATCCTCGGTGAAGAATCCGGCCTTCAGACGGATGCCCGGAAGCAAGAAAGGGGCATAGGCCGATTCCACGTCCTCATCCCGAAAGAGGAGGTCCGAAGGCAAGATGGCATTCCCCATCGTCCCGCCCCAGTCATTCTTCAACGCCAGGTGAAGATCGAAATAGGGAGCCTCATAGGCGCTGATGGTGACGGTAGCATCCACTCCGTAGACGGCGCTTGAATCCCAGGTATAAGTCAAGGTGAGGATGGCACCGACCGAATCCCAGGTGTAGGTGAAATAATTAGGGCCGTGGAGGTCATAGGAACAGCCGCCCACGTAGTCGGGAGTGGTGGTGGGGAAAACGGCTCCCCATAGACACCCGTAGCGGGAGCCCAGGGTGAGGGGGACGCCGGTGTTCCGGTCAACCAGGCTTAGGATGGCTCCATTAGCCTTATCCAGGGTCAACTCGTAGTAGGTGTTGCCCAAACGCATCACATCCGCCTCGAAGTCATCGAAATAGATCGAGTCCGCGCGGGGCGGATGGATGGGTAGGATCAACACCGTGCCGAGAGCGAGAATAGCGAGTATGCCGAACGAGTTTCTCATCACAAAAGTATCCACCCTCCGTCTACTCGAACCCTCATCCAAAGCGTACAGCCAGTCGTACAAGCGCCCCCCTTGACGGTCAGGTAGCGTCATTGTAGACCTAAACCCGTCATCGTGCGATCATAAGGTCTGTCTACCACTGCCTCACAAGGTAGGGCAGGAATACCCTAAAACCAGAGCGCAGAAGTATGATGCGTAGATATCCGCCCGGGTCCACTGCCTCATT
>QMOC01000359.1 GCA_003648085.1 Chloroflexota bacterium | reverse complement strand
GCGGCTCAGGTTTCCAATTCAGGAAGTCTGGCCGCAGGTCAAGCACTATGACTAGACTGCGTTGCTCGCTCCCGGTCCCTGTCTTTGGGGCCTTGTTTGAGGTGAAATGATGGGTAGGAAACTGCTTCTCACCATTGTGGCGCTCGTTCTGCTGCTGGCCGGTTGCGGTCGGCCCGCCACTCCCCTAACTTCCGCGCCGACAGCCCCGCCCACCGCTGCTCCTGCAAAGACCTTTTCCCCAGAACCTGCTCAGACGACCGCATCCGCAGCAGCGCCGGAGTCAACGCGCAGCCTGGGCGAGCGCATCACATCCGGCGCCGGCTACCGCCAGGACGAGGAAGGCATCGTCGTCGTGCACCTGCGCGGGGGCGAGGACGAGATGGAAGCCCAGTACCGCGCATTGCTCGCCGACGAGATCGAGGGCTTCCACCAGGCGGCGGCGGACCACCGTGTGATGCGCCGCTACGGTGGCTGTACCAACTTCGCCGCCTTCGGTCCGGCCTCGGCCGACGGAAGGCTGTGGCACGCGCGCAACTTCGATTGGTCCGGCCAAGGTGTGTTGGACCGCTACCGCGTGGTGTACATCGTCGAGCCGACGGATAAAATCCCCTTCGTCACCATCGGCTTCAGCGGCGAGTACTGGAACTACCGGATGGTGCACACGGCGATGAACGCCCAGGGCCTTTCTTTGGGCTATATGCTCTCCGTGGCCCCCGGCGAGAGCATGATGGATGTTCCCATCCTGTGGTCACTCTTCCGACGGGTGATGGAGGAGGCATCCACCATAGAAGAGGCACTGGACATCCTGGAGGCCGGCCCGCGAGGGGGCGCGGCCAACCTGTTGCTGGCCGACGGCAAGGTGCCGGACGCGGTAGTGGTCGAAATGACCTCGGATGGGCTGGCCGTGCGGCAGGCGGAGGACGGCGTCGTCTACGCCACCAACCACTTCGTCTCGCCGGAACTGTTCTATCCCGAAAACAGAGATCCCGACACCTACGCCCGCTTCGAGCGGTTGGGGGAGTTGGGTCGGCTGCACTACGGCGCGTTCGATCTTGAGCGGGCGGTGGCACTCCTGCGGGATCGCTACGACGTGCATGCCGGGCGCGAGACGCTTGGCGGGGACATCATCGGAAGCCCGATCAATATGCTCAGCGTCGTGTTCAGCCCCGGCGACCTCACCTTCTGGGTGGCCAACGGCCACGCTCCGGCGGCCTACCGCGAATTTGTGGGCTTCAGCCTGCGGGACGAACTGGACGGCATCCAGGCGCAGAGTGCGGTTCCCTCCGTGCCCGCCGACCCCATCGTCGGCAGCGCGGCCTGGGCGGAGGTGGAAGCGTTCCAGGCGGGATACCTCGCTTACCTGCAGGGCGATGATGCCACCGCAGCCGAGCGTTTGACCGAGGCCGTGTCCTTGAACCCGCACAGCGCGCGCTACGGATACTACCTGGGCCGTGCACTGACGAACCTGGGCCGCGAGGCGGAGGCCATCGCCGCCTTCGAGGCCGCGCTGGCCGGCGATCCGCAAAGTTCCTACTGCGCGTACATCTACTATCGCCTGGGGCGGATCTACGAGGCGACGGGGGACGATGAGAAGATGCGGGCCGCTTTTGAGCAGGTATTGGCGCTGGACGTCGGCGACGAGGAGATCGAGGGCTACGCGCGGCAGGTCCTTGGGCGGTGATTGGCAGGAGCACACTCTATCTGTGCTCGCTTAACTAAATGGCCGTGTTGTACCAGCGGAGGTGTCGTTGTGCTGCTGTATTATTCGCTGACAATTTCTCTTTCAGCCTTCTTGCTTTTCCTCGTTCAACCCCTGATGGGGCGGTACATCTTACCCTGGTTCGGTGGGACACCGGAGGTATGGTCAGCCTCGATGCTCTTCTTCCAAGTGCTCTTATTGGCCGGCTGCGCCTACAGTTACGGAATTGTGAGTAGGTTGTCCCTGCGTAAGCAGAGCCGCCTGCACCTGGTGGTGCTCGGCGTCTCTGTCCTATTGATTCTGCTGCGGGCTATGTTCTTCGCCTGGGAGACCCCCATCACGCCTGGATCGAATTGGCAGCCGCACGATAGCGGCAATCCCATTCCGCGGATTCTGGCAATTCTATCCGTCGGTATTGGCTTGCCCTATTTCGCCCTTTCTACGACCAGTTCCCTGTTGCAGGCGTGGTTGAGCCGCGCCTACTCCGGACGTTCGCCTTACCGCTTGTATGCGTTATCGAACTTCGGCTCGCTGTTGGGGCTGATTGTCTATCCCTTCGTGATCGAGCCCGCACTTTCGATCAAAGTGCAGGCCGATCTGTGGTCGCTGGGCTACATCGTCTTTGCGCTCGGCTGTGGCTGTGTGGCGCTCAAAGTCTTACGGCTGGCACGTGCGACCGCCGCTCGGAACGCACAGCAATCCCTGCCCGCGGTCGAAGGCAGGACCCGGCCGGGCAAGGCCCGCCCTCTGTTGTGGCTAACCCTCTCCGCCTGTCCGTCCCTGTTGCTGCTGGCAACGACCAATCGGATGACGCAGGACATCGCCGTGGTCCCTTTTCTCTGGGTGCTACCCCTGGCCCTGTATCTGCTTTCGTTTGTCCTCTGTTTCGCCAACGCGAGGTGGTATTCCCGTTGGTTCTTCGTCGGCCTGTTCGTGGCGACCTTTCTTTACTGCTGGGTGCTCGTTGAGGGAAACAGGCTTCACATTCTGATGCAATTGATGGTTTACGCCCTCCTGCTCTTCACCGCGTGTATGGTCTGCCATGGGGAACTGGCACGCCTGCGGCCAGAGCCTAAACACCTGACAGGATTCTACCTGCTTGTCTCCCTGGGCGGCGTGTTGGGAGGGGTTTTCGTCAACCTCCTGGCCCCGCTGCTTTTCGACAATTTCTGGGAACTTCCGCTGGGGCTGGCGACCTGCTGGGTACTCTTACTCATCGTTTGGCAGATGGACAAGAGGTCGCCTCTCTACGGCAAGATGTTTCTGTCTGTTATCTTCATGCTGGTGTTGGCCCTGGCGTGGTTGGTCTTTGTGACGTTTAAGTACATCCAGGCCTTTGAGCGAACAACGCTTGAGGCCAGCCGTAATTTCTACGGCGTGGTGTGGGTGACCGAAGGGCGATTCGAGGGGACGGACGATTGGGCATATGAATTGTGGCATGGTGTGACCCGGCATGGGGCGCAGTACACGTCCGCCCCTCGCCAGCGGGAACCGACTGCTTACTACTGTGAGAAAAGCGGGGCAGGATTGACGCTGCTCCACTACCCACGAGACGAAGATGGCCTTCGCGTCGGAGTGATAGGACTGGGCGTCGGCACTCTGGCAGCCTACGGACAGCCCGGCGACGTCTTTCGCTTCTACGAGATCAATCCCGAGATCATTCGACTGGCCGAGGGGGCAGGAGGCTACTTCACCTACCTGGAGGACTCTCCGGCCTCCGTGGAGATCGTGCCGGGCGACGCCCGGCTTTCCCTGGAGCACGAGTTGGCTGAGGGCGTGCCCCAGCACTACGATGTCCTTGTGCTGGATGCGTTCAACAGCCATTCAATCCCCGTCCACCTATTGACCCGCGAGTGCTTCGAGATCTACCTGGCACATCTCAAGGCCGAGGGGGTTCTGGCCGTCCACATCAGCAACCCGCACCTGAACCTGCAACCGGTTCTGGCAAAACTGGCCGACCACTTCGGCATGGAGGCCCTCTTGATTGAATCGCAAGGCGATGGGCAAGCCTGTGCTGATTCTATGTGGGTACTGATCACCCGCAACACGGCCTTCCTGAGGCGACCGGAGAT